>JANNBU010000480.1:0-15926 GCA_031385805.1 Ferruginibacter sp. | reverse complement strand
AGCGCCGAAAGAAGCACCACAGGTAATGATGGGAGTTTCTGCAGAAGTGTTTGTTTTTATAAAAGGAACCACTTCGTTGAATACATATTGGTTAAACTGGTTTTGCCTGATGGCTTTGTGTTCGCCGGCCATTTCATTGTTCAGCCAGCTTTCATTGTTGATGCTGTTGATAGAGAATATTCTCAGTTTGCCGCTATTGATATAAGGAGCAAGGGTCTCCATCAACTGAAAGCGTTCATACTCGAGATAATCTGCAGCAGCAGTTGGCACAAGCAATAATGCAAAACCGTAATCGCCGTAAGCAACAATTGGCATTTCCTTTTGTAATGCCGGGCTAAACCAACTTGATAATTCTCTTTTCATAAAAATAAGTTTTGGCAGTTTTGTAAATATAGACACAAAATTTTTAACAATATCCTGTCAAAATCAGGACCATAAATTGCCTCTCTGTTATGCTTCTGAAAAAATAAATTTTATTATTACATCATTAAAATTCAATTACTATGTTTAACAACATCAAACCTGTTCTTGCCGGCATATTATGCTTCGCATTTGCATCCTGTAAAAAAGATATCGTTGGCGAAAATGGGGTTACTCCCGAAAACAATGTTGCTAAAAACGGCACTGTTTCTACAGTTAATGATTCTTATTACCCGTATAATAATGGCAGTACCTATACCTATGTAGATTCTATGCCCGGGGGATCATCCACTATCAGCAGGTCAGCGATCAAAATTTCAGGTGATACTGCTATAGATGGCAAAACCTTTTCCAAAAACCCGGCAGGAGGATCGGCTTTCAATTATTATAATTCAACTGAAGGAGTAACCACGCTTGTTGCATATAACGGCGGGGACAAAATAACAACCACTGTATTAAAAGCAAATGAACCAGTTGGTACTGTCTGGAAAGACGTTTTTTCAAATGCCGGGGTTCCTACTACATACGAATGGAAAATTGTTGCCAAAGGGATGAACAAGACTGTGCAGGGAATTATGTATTCAAACGTCATCCAGGTGCATTTGTTGGGATACGCCGAAGTGCCTGTTCAGGGTAAAGTTGCTTTTGCTAATTCAGATTATTATTATGCTCCAAATGTGGGGTTGATTGAAAATATAGCTTATAATCCGGCTACAGGAAAAACTGAATTTCGAAGGGAACTGCAAAATACGCTTGTGCCATAATATATTATATGATTGCCACGAATGCACGAATTAGCAAGAAAAGGTTGATTTAATATAAAAATCAGTGGTTATTCGCAGCATAAGCAGAAATACGGAATACATTTAGCCAATCAATATTTTTATTGATTGGCTTCTTTTTTGCGCTGATTGTATAATGCCACAGAATGTTTATTTTTACAAAATCTAAAGCTTTTTTTATGATCCGGACTATTAAGTTGTTTTTAACGGGATTTATTTTAGCTATGGCATTTACTGCCTGTGAAAAGGAGTACAGTGCAGAGAATGGCGACACATCCGGCACAGGCGGTGGCGGTGGCAGTACTACAGGTACAGCTGTTTATACTTTGGCAGGCGCTCCGGGTGCCTGTTCTTTACCGATTATCAACGGTATATATACAGCGGGAACGGCTTTAAATGCTTCCAATACAGTGATCCTTACTGTTGACGTTACAACTATAGGAACTTATGCAATTACTTCCGGTACCGCTAATGGGATCACATTTTCCGGGGCGGGTTCATTTACGATAACAGGTACGCAGATCGTTACATTAACAGGATCAGGTACCCCTGCAGTGGCAGGAACATTTAGCTATTCACAAGGACCTACAGGATGTTCCTTCCCAATAACAGTTTCAGGGATTGTTGTAGGACCTGTAGCCGTTGGTACATTGGATTGTGCAAGTGCAACGCTTGCCGGTGTATATACACAGTTTATTGATCTAACCAGTTCAAATACTGTTTCTATTCCGGTAAATGTTACAATTGCCGGTTCGTATTCAATAAGTACCACTTTAACAAACGGATGCACTTTTTCAGGTTCGGGAAACCTGTTGTTAGGGGCACAAACGATTGTACTCACTGGTAGCGGCACCCCAGTTAATTCCGGAGCTATCTTATTTCCGGTAAGTTTAGGAACAAGTAATTGTAGTTTTTCAATAACTTTTTTACCTGGAACCGCTCCTGTAGATTTTCTCAAATGTTCTATTGACGGCGGCCCAATTACTAATTTTAATACCAATCTATCAGGGTCACTTGTACCCGGTGATTTTGGGGTTAGCGGGCAGTCTGCTACCCAGGATTTGCAAATTGGGGTTACTAATACTGGCGGTGGGGCAATTACGGTAGGCACATACCATAATTTATCCCTCACAAATACAACTGTATTTTGTGTCGATCAGCTAAGTAACCTGAGCGGAACGCCAATCTGGTTCGATGTCGATGCAACAGGGAGCTCTAATATTTTTACCGTAAATATTGCTACTATTACGCCTACAACCGTAACTGGTACATTCAATGGGAAACTAACTGATATAACGGGCACCGGAGGCACTAAGATAATAACGAATGGTTCGTTTAGCATAACTTATTAATGTAAGAAAATACCATGAAACGAAAGAGGCTATCTGCATCAGATAGCCTTTTTTTATTGGACAATGTTTTTCAAATTTATTTTTCGAAACGATTGAATATATCATAGCACACCCTCTTTAATTTCAGTCCACAATTCCCTGTAACAACTTGCAGCATAACTACTGTTCGCAAATTCCATGATGGGTGCTTTGTGTATGCCCATTTTTTCTACATCACTCAGGTAAGGAATATAGTTTTGGAAGAAGCGTTTGTCTTTATATAACTCTTCCATGATCTCGTTGTGCATTGTTTTACGCAGATCGGTCATGGTAAAAAAGCACATCATCTTCTTGCTATCAAGTTCTTTTTCCTTAAAATAATCCTTTACCATATTGTATGTGCGGATCGATAGGGTTGTAGGAATAACGGGCATCAAAACAATATCGGCTGCATTAAAAATATTTTCACTCAATGCACTGAAGCCGGGAGGGCAATCAATAAAAACAAAATCATATTCTTCGTCAAATGGTTTTAATACATGTTTTAGTTTATTCTTTGAACCCTTCATTTCTTCCAGCATCACATCAAAACTTTTAGTAGAATTGTCTGCAGGAATTACGTCAAGCATTTCAAAATCTGTGGAGAGAATGGCATTTTCCAGGCCTCCTTCTTTGTTTATCAGTTTTTTTATTCCCGGATGTGTTTTGGGTTTTGCTTTGTAGTAAAATGAAGAAGAACCTTGCGGGTCAATATCCCATAACAATGTTTTATACCCGTCGGCTGCAGCCAGGTATGCAAAATTTACACAGGAAGCCGTTTTGCCAACGCCGCCTTTAAGGTTATACAGGGCAATTACAATCATACAGCAAAATTTAAATTATTTAAAATGGAGTAGTAAGTTAAGAAAAATTATAATGAATAGTAATCATTCTAATAAAGCAGCCACGAATGCACGAATAAGAAAGATAAAAATATTATTAAACCAGGTTCGGGATAAGGTATTTTATAAATTGTTAGTTACTAATTGATTGTTGTTCTATACTTTTTTTCTTGATAAAAAAAGTAGCAAAAAAATCAAGGCAGGAACGATTACAGCTTCCCGAAAAAATCGGAACAGGCTGCTCCTGCCATATAGCTTTAATCAACTCTTGGACTACTGTAGCTTCAGCATTAGTTCTTTACTCTTAAATTCAGGGCACCTTAATTAATAGAAATCGACTTTCAGGTTGCTACTTATCCCGAACTTATGTTATTTGTATTTATTCGTGCATTCGTGGCATACCTTATTTTTTCATCTCTTCCAGCTCCTGCTGCATTTTAAACATTACATCCCTTAACCTGGCCGCTTCCATGAAATCAAGGTCTTTTGCGGCCTGCTGCATTTGTTTTTTTGTTTTGGAGATGGCTTTTTCTACCTGGGGAATGGTTTGATAAACTTCCTGGTCTTCAGCAGCTATATGAACCAGGTTTTCATCACGCTGTAAAGCATAAGGATTGGAAGGATCATATCCTTTTACATCCAACACACTTCCCTGGGCAAAAACCTGTTCTTTCGTTTTAATAATTGTAGTTGGTGTAATGCCATGCTTTATATTGAATTCGATTTGTTTTTCCCTGCGGCGCTGTGTTTCATCGATTGTTTTTTGCATGCTCTCTGTCATCTTATCGGCATAAAATATTACCAGGCCATCTACATTACGGGCAGCCCTGCCTGCCGTTTGGGTAAGACTTCTTTCATTGCGTAGAAACCCTTCCTTGTCTGCATCTAATATGGCAACCAACGATACTTCGGGAAGATCCAGGCCTTCTCTTAAAAGATTTACACCAACCAATACATCAATGATACCTAATCTTAGCTCACGCAATATCTCCACTCTTTCCAATGTATCAACTTCACTGTGAATATATTTTGATTTGATGTTGATACGCCCCAGGTATTTATTCATTTCTTCGGCCATGCGCTTGGTTAAGGTAGTAACCAACACACGATCACCTTTTGTGATACGCTTATCTATTTCTTCCAACAGGTCATCTACCTGGTTGAGAGAGGGCCTTATTTCAATTGGCGGATCAAATAAACCGGTTGGGCGGACAACCTGTTCAACCACAACCCCGCCACATTTATCCAGTTCATAATCTCCCGGTGTAGCCGAAACAAAAACCGTTTGGTTGGTAAGATTTTCAAACTCATGAAAATTCTGCGGGCGGTTATCCATTGCCGATGGCAGGCGAAAACCATAATCCACCAAAACCAATTTGCGGCTCCTGTCGCCGCCATACATGCCGCTTACCTGTGGTATGGTTTGATGACTTTCATCAATGATCGTTAAATAATCTTTTGGAAAATAATCAAGCAAACAGAAAGGTCTTGAACCGGGTTTTCTGCGATCAAAAAAACGGGAATAATTTTCTATCCCGTTACAATAACCAAGCTCCCTGATCATTTCAAGATCGTACTGAACCCTTTCTCCTATGCGTTGCGCTTCTATATATTTACCACTTCTTTTAAAATATGCTACCTGTGCATTGGCTTCATCCTGTATTTCGTTTATCACCTGCACAAGCATATCTTTTGGTGCCAGATAAAGGTTTGCAGGAAAAATGGCGGCATTCTCTACACTCGTAATGCGTTTTCCACTGCTCAGTTCCAGTGTTTCAATACTTTCGATCTCATCTCCGAAAAAACTGATACGGTAACCAAAATCGACATAAGGTAAATTGATGTCGATCGTATCTCCTTTTACACGAAAAGTTCCTCTTGTAAAATCAACCTGGCTTCTATGATACAATGAATTTACAAGCGCATGTAAAAATCCCTGCCGGGAAATTACCTGCCCCTGTTTTATCCTGATGATACCATTTTCATATTCAGCTGGATTTCCCATACCATAGATACAACTAACACTTGCTACAACAATGATATCCCTGCGTCCGCTCAACAATTGTGCGGTGGCCTGCAACCTGAGTTTATCTAATTCCTCATTAATGCTCAGATCTTTTTCAATATAAGTATTACTAACGGGCATGTATGCTTCCGGCTGGTAATAATCATAGTAAGAAACAAAATAACCAACTGCATTATCCGGGAAGAATTGTTTGAACTCACCATACAATTGTGCAACCAGGGTTTTATTATGCGTTAATACCAATGTGGGCCTTTGCACATTTTCTATCACATTGGCCATGGTAAATGTTTTACCACTGCCCGTTACACCCAATAAGGTCTGGTATCGTTCTCCGTTTAAAATTCCTTCGGTGAGTTGTTGTATTGCTTCCGGCTGGTCTCCTGCGGGTGCGTATGATGAATTAAGTTTGAATGCCATAATTAATAAATGGAGGATAAAGTTACTGGATTTACAGTTGTTTGTCATTGGGAATTGAGTGAATTATTGGCATCAATTTTTATAGGGAAAGAAGAAATTTTATTACCTGCTGTTTTATTGTAGATTTGAAATACAAACACATTTTTATGACAGAGATTGTAATTGATAAAAAGAAATATGTTTTAATCCGGGAAGCAGAATACCTGGCGTTGCAAAAAAAAGCGGCTCTGAAATCTAAATCCGAAAAGACCTTTACCGTGGAGGAGGCTCGTACATTTAGCAAAAAAATGATCAGAAAATGGGCCGCCGAAAAATAATTGTAAAACAAACAGCCGCTGAAAATATTGCTGCCATTGCCTGGTTTATTGAATCAAAAGGGATGGTTGTGACTGCAGATAAATTTACTGATGCTTTTTATGATCATTTTATACATATTGCCGACATCCGGAAATCATACCCCGTTTGCAGATAACCCGGAAGAGCTTTGCTGGGATATAAATGCATTCCTTACAAAAAAAATATACCATTGTTTTCATAGAATCTGAACAAGAGTTGATTATCTGTGAATTTGTTTCTTCGAAACTAATTCACTGGTAAAAAATAATTTTACTAATATGAACTTCCATAAAGATGTTTTTGGGTATGGATTTGTGAAATAAATAAAACATCATTCTAAAATACTTTTGTTCGTTCTATTCTTCTTCTTTCCAAAATACCTTATTGCCCACGCAAGGCTAAATGATGGTATAAAATCAGTAAAAGGCAATGCTTCTTCTATCAAATTGAGTAACCCTCCGGTTATTCCAAACCTTCCTCCAAACATTTTATAAAAGATGAACCCCGAAATGGGAGCCCATATAATATCTGCGAACTCACCCAAACCAGGCAAAACAAAGCTTGCATAGCCGATAATATCCATCAAAAGACATAAAAAAATATTGGGCAAAGGCTTTTCTTGTTGCTTCATTATCAGAATTTCAGTTCATAAATCAAATAGCATGCAAAAATGGAATATGCCTTTATGACACTAATAATATTTATTTAACGTTATTTAACCGGATTAATTCGAATAATGGCTTGCCGTCCGGCAGAATAGCCGTACCTTTGCGCCTCGAAAAACAGCCTATAGCTGTAAGCTTTTAGCCTTTAGCAAATCGCAGAATGGCTTATAGCTAACAGCTTATAGGCTAAAAGCTCAAATAAATGAATATTCGCAACATCGCAATTATTGCACACGTAGATCACGGGAAAACTACCCTTGTAGACAAAATTTTACACACCACAAAAGTATTCAGGGACAACCAGGAAACCGGTGATTTGATCATGGACAGCAATGACCTGGAAAGAGAACGTGGTATCACCATCTTTAGTAAAAATGTTTCAGTTACTTATAAGGACGTTAAGATAAATGTCATCGATACTCCCGGTCACTCGGATTTTGGCGGTGAGGTGGAAAGGGTTTTAAAAATGGCTGATGGCGTTTTGCTATTGGTGGATGCTTTTGAAGGTCCCATGCCTCAAACACGTTTTGTATTGCAGAAAGCATTGGCACTTGGATTGCACCCGATCGTGGTGATCAATAAAGTTGACAAGCCTAACTGCCGTCCTGATGAAGTACACGATGCAGTATTTGAATTATTCTTCAACCTCGATGCTACGGAAGAACAATTGGATTTTCCAACTATTTACGGCAGCAGCAAGAATGGCTGGATGAATACCTCACTAACTGAAACGGATAATATCCTTCCATTGCTGGATGCCATATTGGAATTTGTTCCGGAACCAAAAGTAAATGAAGGCTATTCGCAGATGCAGATCACTTCATTGGATTATTCATCTTTCCTTGGAAGGATTGCTGTAGGTAAAGTTGCCCGTGGAAGCATCAAAGAAAATCAGCAGATAGCCTTGGTGCAGGCTGATGGCGGCATTAAAAAAATGAAGATAAAAGAATTGTATGTATTTGAAGGAATGGGCAAAAAGAAAATATCGGAAGTTTTTGCAGGTGATATTTGTGCAGTAGTAGGATTAGATGATTTTAATATCGGCGATACCATTGCAGATGTTGAAAATCCTGAAGCACTACCGGTTATCAGTGTAGATGAACCAACCATGAGCATGCTATTCGGTATTAACAATTCTCCTTTCTTTGGTAAAGAAGGGAAATTTGTAACAAGCCGTCACTTGCGTGACAGGTTGATGAAAGAAACAGAAAAAAATCTTGCATTAAGAGTAGAAGACAGCGATAGTGCTGATAGCTTTTTAGTTTATGGCCGAGGCATCCTTCACCTGGGCATTCTGATTGAAACCATGCGCCGGGAAGGTTTTGAATTAACGATAGGTCAGCCTACCGTTATTATAAAACAAATTGATGGGGTAAAAAGCGAGCCTTATGAAATACTTGTTGTAGATGTGCCCGCAGAATACAGCGGAAAAGTAATTGACCTTGTTACACAACGCAAAGGTGAAATGCTTGTCATGGAAACCAAGGGAGAAATGCAGCATTTGGAATTTGATATTCCATCAAGAGGTTTGATAGGATTGAGAAGCAATATGCTTACCAATACTGCCGGGGAAGCTGTAATGGCACATCGTTTCAGTGAATACAAACCATGGAAAGGAAATATCCCCGGAAGAAGTAACGGGGTGTTGATGTCTAAAACAACAGAAAAAACTACCGGCTATTCAATTGATAAATTACAGGAAAGAGGAAGATTCTTTGTAGATCCGGGAGAAGATGTTTATGCAGGCCAGATCATTGCTGAACATATTAAGCCGGGAGATCTTGTTGTAAATGCAACAGAGCCAAAAAAACTAACCAACCACCGTGCAAGCGGATCAGATGATGCTTCTAAAGCAGCACCAAAGATATTAATGTCATTGGAAGAATGCATGGAGTATATCCAACAGGATGAGTGCATTGAAGTAACACCGAAAAGTATTCGCCTTCGCAAAACTATTTTGAATGAAGATGACCGCAAACGTGTTTCAAAATCAATGACACAGGAAGTAGCATAAATTCTTTTAAATAATATTTTGATCCGCCATTACCGGCGGATTTTTTTTGAAAAAAAATGTAGGAGATTTGACCTATGTTTGATCAGTAAGAAGCTGTATAAATTTAATATAGTTATGGAATTAAAAAACTGTAAGATTTGTAACAATAAAGAGAATAATACTTTTCACCAGGTAAAAGAACTGCAACTTGGTTTAAGGGAAATGTTCACTTATATGCAATGTGGGAATTGTGGGTGCATGCAACTGGTGGAAATACCGGCTGATCTTGGTAAGTATTATCCCAACGAAGACTATTATTCATTCAACCTGAAACTCGATATCAGGAAAAAACCGGATAGACTCCGGCATATAAAATCTTCTTATTTATTATACGGAAAAAATAAATTTTTAGGAAGCATATTATCCTATCGTTATAAAATGCCCGACTATTATTCCTGGGTAAAAAATGCAGGGGTAAAATATGATGATGCGATCCTGGATGTTGGTACCGGAAACGGTAGCCTGCTGCTAAATCTGTTCAAGATAGGTTTTACAAACCTGACGGGAATTGACCCGTTTATTGATAAAGAACATACTTATGGAGCAATCAATATTTATAAAAAAGGTATTTATGAAATGGAGGGAAAGTATGATTACATTATGTTACATCACGCATTTGAACATATGGATGAGCCATTAAAAGTTTTATTGCGGCTAAAAGCTTTGCTAAAGCCTGATAAATATATTTTAATTCGTATTCCACTAATGGACATGTATGGCTGGAAAAAATATGGATTAAATTGGGTAGGGCTGGATGCACCGAGGCATATTTTTATCCATACCATAAAAAGCATGCAAATACTGGCTCAACAGGCGGGACTGGAAACACATAAGATCGTTTTTGATTCAGGGCCTTATCATATGTGGGCAAGTGAGCAATATGCACAGGATGTGGCATTAATGGAACCAGATTCTTATATGCTGAATAATGATACGGAGCTGTTTACCAAAGCACAAATGGAATCTTACAAAAAACTGGCTGAGCAAACCAATATAGATGGCGAAGGAGACCAGGCAGCATTTTATTTATACAATCCGGGTTAAATACTTCAACAAATTAACAGCTAAAATTTTTGTTCAGTAACTTTATGAGGCAAAATGAAAAGACTTACAACTATATTATTTTTTTGCAGTATCATTTGTTTTTCTGCAATAAGCAGTGCAGTAGCACAATGCGCCATGTGTACAAAAACGGCGCAGCAACTTGGCGAAAAACCGGCCCAGGGATTGAATGCAGGAATTTTGTATTTAATGCTGATGCCCTTTGCAATTATTGGGTTTATCGGCTATCGCTGGTGGAAAAACCGGCAACCTTCTTCAGAGGAAGAAAATAATATTTATCCCTAAACCACCTCATTAAGGCTACCCTAAAATTTAACGGGTAAGAATAAAAAATTTAGTGAATATACACAGGCAACGGTTTAAAAATAGTTTAATATTCAGCAACAAAAGCATACACATTCGTAATGTTGCGCTCTTTTATTTCTTCAAATAGTTTTTGTTTACTTACATTTTTCATTTTTTGATGCTGGATGATCTGGTATGCTTTTTCAGCAAGAAGAAAATATTTCCTGTCGGAGTTATGTTGTTCTGCGATTTTTTTATTGATGGCCCCGAAGAGTTCTTCCATTCCTGTTCTCTCTGTGGCAATTGTTTTAATGATATCGGGATCGCTTTGCCTGTTTCTGAAAGCTGGGGAAACCATCATGCGAAGATTCTTAATAAAACGTTCTGCATCCGGCCGGTCAGCTTTATTGACAACGAATATATCTGCTATCTCCATCAGACCAGCTTTCATGGATTGAATTTCATCACCACTCTCTGGTACCAGAACCACTATGGTGGCATCTGCAAGCCCGGCGATCTCAATTTCACTTTGGCCAACTCCAACAGTCTCCACAATGATAAAATCAAATCCACCCTGCTTTAGCAAATCCGTTATTTCAATGATCTTAGGGTGCAGCCCTCCAAGCGAACCTCTTGTAGCCAATGAACGGATAAATACATTTGGATTATTATACCATTGACTCATGCGGATCCGGTCGCCCAACAATGCACCTAAATTAAACGGAGAAGAAGGATCGACACAAAGTACAGCCACTTTTTTTTGTTGCGCTACCATCAGCCCGATCAGGGCATCAGTTAAAGTGCTTTTACCTGCGCCGGGTGGTCCCGTAATTCCTATTACAGGTGTTTTGGATGCAGGCAATGATCTAAGCATATCATCATAGCCCGGCACTTCATTTTCAATGAGAGAGATGGAGCGTGCCAGGGATTTTATGTTACCGGCTAACGTTTCATTTTTTAATTGTTCCCACATATCCGCTAAAGTAGCTCAGATAAAGCACATTTTTTACTCCGGTAATTTATAATTTTTTTTCAACCAGGCATAGTTGGTATTTTGCAACTCATAATAAATTGGTTTTTTAGTGAATAACACAGACATATCGGTAGTCATTCCCAATTACAATGGAAAACATTTGCTGGTGCAAATATTACCGGATATGTATATTGCCTTAGAAAACTCAGGTAAAAAATTTGAAGTTATTATTGTAGATGATTGCTCAACAGATGACTCAGTAAAATTTCTTCAACAGGAATATCCATCCATACATGTTTTACAAAATGAGATCAATAAAGGCTTTTCTCCCACTGTTAATAAAGGCATATTTGCTTCGCAAAATAACTATGTGCTGATACTGAACAGTGATGTTAAACTCTCGGAAAATTATTTTAAAACACTGTTTCGCTATTTCGATAAAGAAGATACATTCGGTGTAATGGGACGTATCATTGGTTGGGATAATGATACCATACAGGACGGGGCCAAGTACCCATCTTTTCATGGTACAAAAATTAAAACCACCGGCAATTATATTCCCCTTCAACCCGGAGAAAATGATTGGTGGTATTCCATGTACCTATCGGGGGCAAATGCTTTTATTAGCAAAAAAAAATTAATGGAGCTTAATGGTTTAAATGAAATATTTGCGCCATTTTATGTTGAAGATTATGAACTATGCCTCAGGGCATGGCGGCTGGGTTATAAATGCTATTATGATCATTTTGCCATTTGCAGGCACCAGGAGTCTGTTACTATAAAATCTAAAAGCAAAAAAGGGTTTGTAAATACGATCTATTACAGAAATAAAATGTTTTTACATGCAATGCATTTACCTGCACCTGCTTATTATACCTGGTACCTTCAAAATATTCTTGAGGTCATCTTCCAGGCGCTCATTGGCAAAACATATTATTTAAAAGCGTTTAAATTGTTTATTAAGAACGGGAGCAAATGGAAAAAATCAAAACTTGAATTTGAGAATTTAAGCAAACAAAAAAAACTGCATATTTCTTTAAAAGATGTTACAAGCAATATTATCAATTCGCTAAAAGATAAACAGGTTCAAAAATTTTAAACAACCTCCTGTCATTATGCAACAACATCCGCTTGTTTCAATAGTATTGTGTACTTATAACGGGTCAGTTTTCCTGGAAGAACAGCTTACTACTTTGATCGATCAGACGTGGAAGAATATTGAGATCGTTGTTTGCGATGATGGTTCTACGGATAATACTGCAGCCATCATCAGATCATTTGCAGACAAAGACAAACGAATCTCATTTTACAGCAATGAATCGACTTTGGGGCTCAATAAGAATTTTGAAAAGGGTTGCTTACTTGCAAAAGGGGATTTCATTGCTATCTGCGACCAGGATGATATCTGGTTGATCAATAAAATAGAACAATTGGTTCCATTGTTTACCAACAATGAAGTACTGCTATGCCATAACCAAAGCGTTCGTTTTACTGAATCGGTTCCGAATCATATCAAAGTAAATAATAAACGGAACCTATTCACGGGCAGCGATGAAAGAAAGCTTTTTTATTTTAATACAATTGCAGGGCACAATATCATTTTCCGTAAAGAACTGTTGCAATATGCGGTTCCGTTTGCGCCCGGCATTTTTTATGATTGGTGGTTGTGTATGATCGCTGCATGCTATGGTAATGTAGGTGCTACAAACGAAGTACTCACTTTTCACAGGCATCATCAGCACAATGTAACACTTGGCAAAAAGGATGAAAAAAAACAATCAAGGGCAAAAGCAATGGAAAGGATTCATACGGCTAACATGTTCTTACATATTAAAAGTATGAAACCGAAGAGCCGCGAATTTGGAACTGAACTTTCAAAAAACCTGGCCGGTCTTTCAGATAAAAAATTTTCATTTAAATTATTTTTGTTCCTGTTAAGAAATGCCCCTGTAATATTTTTCTTTAAAAAATCGGTTTTCCCTTTTTTCAGTTATCTCAAAATAAGTTACCGGCTTAGCTGGGCAATATGAAAGCGTTGCGCATCAATATCATTCTTCCCTTTCCTGTGACCAAACCTGTTGGAGGCCCCAAAATAATGTATGAATATGCAAACCGGCTTTCTGAAAGGGGTCACCAGGTTGCAGTTTTTCATAGTTTAAAAAGGCCTTTTAAAAAATCCGCAACGCCACTTTGGTATAAGCAATTCATCTATGTATTGCGTGGAGTGGCAAGGCCAAAATGGTTCGAACTGAAAAAACAAATAAGCAGTGTTATTGTGCCTGAAATAACAGATAAATATATTCCGGACGCAGATATTACTTTAAGTACCTGGTGGCAAATGACCTATGCTATTGATAAGTTGTCAGTATCAAAAGGAAAAAAATTTAACCTGATCCAGGATTACGAGAACTGGGGTGGCGAGGATGAAAAAGTGGATAATAGTTTCCGGCTTCCTGTGAATCATTTGGTCATTGCAAAATATTTGCAAAAGCTTGTTGAAGAAAAATCAGGCACGGTACCGGAACACATTCCCAATGCGATCGATTCAACAAAATTTTTTCAAAAGGTTATGCCAAAAGACAGGCTCCCGTTTAGTATGATCATGATGTTTTCTGAAGAACCAAGAAAAGGCACAGTATATGGAATGGAATGCATACAGTTGCTCCTGGGAAAATTTCCGTTATTGAAAGTTGTTCTATTTGGAGTTTACCCCCGGCCTAAGGACCTGCCTTCCCGGATAAGTTATTATCAAAGGCCCGCTAACCTGCCGCAATTGTATAATGAAGCCGCTATATTTTTTTCACCCAGCCTGGGAGAAGGCTGGGCTCTTCCTCCGGCTGAAGCCATGGCATGTGGTTGTGCAGTCGTTTGTACAGATATCGGGGGGCACCTGGATTATGCAAATAATAACGAAACCGCTTTATTAGTGCAGCCCAAAAATATAAATGATATGGAAGAAAAGATCCGGGTTTTGTTGGAAGATAATGAGCTTCGTATAAAAATAGCTGCAAATGCTCAACGATTGATCAGCACAGAATTTAACTGGGAAACCTCTGTTCAAAAAATGGAAACCAGCTTTTATAAAGCATTAAAAAAATAAATTGATGAACAATTTGCTGAAAAAAGCGAATTTTATAATATGACCAATTTTATTCCCATATTTCCGCTTGGTATAGTTGTTTACCCGGGAGAGCATTTGAACCTGCATATTTTTGAACCAAGGTACAGTCAGCTCATAAAAGACTCTTTTGAAAATAAAAAGCCATTTGGTATTCCAGCTGTGATCAATAACAAACTCAGCGAAATGGGCACATTGGTACAGGTTGCTGAAATAAGTAAATTGTACGATGATGGTAAAATGGATATCAAAACAGAAGGTATCCAGGTTTTTAAAATACTGGAAGTAGTAAATGAACTTCCTGAAAAATTATACAGCGGCGCTATTGTAACGTATCCTGAAAATATCACAAAAGGAAGTGCTACCAAGATGAAAAAAATATTGACAGGTATCAGGGAAATTCACAAGCGATTGAATGTATCCAAAGAGTTCAGTAAGCCAGACGATCAGTTATCGAGTTACGATGTGGCACATCATGCAGGATTATCTATCGAAGATGAATACAGGCTGCTCGAATTTTTACAGGAACTTCAGAGGCAGGAATTTTTAAAAAGACATATCGCAAAAGTATTACCGGTAATGGCCGAAATGGATCTTTTAAAGGGGAAGATAAAACTCAATGGCCATTTCAAAAATCCGGGAGGTTTTAATATCAGTTAAACAATACATTTAAATTGTAAATACAAAATTTGATGTTAGTTTGAAACCTGTGGCTTTCCGGAAGTTTCTTAGCCCCTCTCTTTTGGAGAAGGGTTGGGGTGAGGTTTTCTGACGGATCATAATCAGTTAAACAATATTTTAATGACAACACTCTGCCTGGATTTTGGAAATACAAGATTGAAAGCCGCTGTTTTTGAAAATGGTCTTTTTAAGGAAGAACTGTTCCTGCCAGATGATAAAACAGGAACGATCGGGCAATTATTAGATACATATCATCCCGAAAAAGCGATCCTTTCTTCTGTTATCAATCACAATGAAGCCATTGAACCACTACTTTCATCCAAAACTATTTTTCACAAGCTATCCCATCTTACCAAAATAAATTTCACTACCCCTGTAGGAAAACCCGAAACGATCGGCACCGACAGGCTGGCATTGGTTGCAGCAGCCGTTCATTTTTTTCCCGGTAAAAATAACCTGGTCATTGGCCTGGGTAGTTGTATCACGTACAATTTTGTAAACCAGTATAATCAGTTTCTTGGCGGAAGCATATCACCGGGGATGGATATGCGCTTTAAAGCCATGAACGATTTTACTGCCAAACTACCTTTGGTACAGGCAGACTGGAATTTCCCGCTAACCGGCTATGACACCAAAACTAATTTGCAAAGTGGTGTTATTATCGGAATAGCCAGTGAAATCGATGGTTTCATTGAAAAATATGCCGCTAAATATGGCAACTTTAACGTGGTTTTAACCGGGGGTAATTCAACCTATTTTGCCAGTCAACTTAAAAACAAGATATTTGCCGACTATAATTTTTTATTTAAAGGACTGTATGCACTTAGTGAACTTAACAACTGCCGGGTTTAAGAGAATTTCAGGACTGGTATTAACTGTATTTATTTATTCAATTG
>JANNBU010000431.1:0-2203 GCA_031385805.1 Ferruginibacter sp. | reverse complement strand
CGTAGGTGAGAGTACAGATTATGTAACCATTGGTGGACAGGTGTTGTATGACAAAGCAGGAACCGTAGATCTTACTTCAACTCATATTTTACCAGCTATAAATTACCATAAATCTTTAAGTGCAGAACGAAGTATGTATTTATCTATGGCGGTTATGGGAGGTTATGTGCAAAGAAGTATCGACAGAAGTAAAATAACAACGAATAGCCAGTACGATGGCACCCAATACAACGAAGCATTGGCAAACGGAGAAACATTTAGCAAATCGTCCTATTCATATTTAGATGGAAGTGTAGGGATGAGTTTTAATACCCAACTGGGTGAAAATATCGATAACAATATTTTCGTAGGCCTGGCATACCACCACTTTAACAGGTCGAAAAAAATATCATTTTACAGCGATAACAAATATGAAATGATGGCGAAATGGGTTGGGTCTGCGGCCGTAAGAATGAGCATGACCGAGAAATCCTACTTTACCATTGAAGCTGATTATACAAAACAGGCTATCTATTCAGAAATAGTGGGTGGCGCTTTATATACTATGAAGATCGGTGACAGTGAAGTTCCGAAATACAGTGTGCATGCAGGAGCGTACCTGAGATGGAAAGATGCATTTATCCCTGTGGCAAAACTTGAATTTAAACCAATAGCCGTAGCCGTTAGTTATGATGCCAATATATCACAACTAAAGTCTGCCAGCACAGGGCGTGGGGGATTTGAAATATCATTAACGTATCAAAAATTTATGAACAGGGAGAACAGTAGCGTAGACGCTATCAGGTGTCCCAGGTTTTAACATAATCCGATCTGTAGTTCAAAAGTCCTGTACTAACTGACAATAAAGATTTTTGTTTTTATGGATTGTTTGGATAAAGGAGGCCCCGCCGCAAGGTGGGGTCTTCCTGTTTTTATCCTAATATTATTTATCGTCCGGATTATTCATATTGAATACCAGGCCTGCAAGCAATGCACCTCCCAAAGATCCAACTAAGTATATCCATAAATCTGACCAGATAAAACCCTTCATCAAAGAAGCTCCTATTGCAACAGCCGGGTTAAAAGCCCCACCTGAGTATCCGCCAAATGTAAAGGCACATGTCATAACTGTAAAACCGATAGCAAGGCCATAAAAACTGTTCCCGTTATTTGCTTTTGCGGTTGCAACGTTTAGTACAACATACGCTAAGGCAAAAGTTCCCAGTATCTCTGCACCCAGACCTTGTTCCACAGATTTTATTGCACTTGTTCCCTGGCCTTCTACATCGAATATGAATTTTGCGATGGCCCAGGCAGCCATTGCACCACCTATCTGGGCTATCCAGTAAACGATCGCATCATTGATGCTTATTTTTTTTCTGATCAGTACCGCAAAAGTAACAGCAGGATTGTAATGTGCTCCCGAAATATGGCCGCCAGCATAAACCATTACCATTAATATGGTTCCGATAGCAACCGGTGCCATTGCTCCTGCCTGGCCACCTATTGCAGCAATACCAACAACCAATACTAAAAACATTGTTCCAATAAATTCTGTAAAATACTTATTCATAAAGCGAAGTTTTTGGGTTAATAATCATAACAAATTGAACTATTTTCATCTAAACACTGTTAACAACTTTTACACAAAGTATATCTTTACAAAAAAAACGAAAATAATGACTTTGCAAATTGGACAAATGGCTCCCGGTTTTTCACTTTATGATTCAGGAAAAAATAAAATATCGCTGAGTGATTTCACAGGTAAAAAAAATGTGTTGCTTTTATTTTTTCCGCTTGCTTTTACAAGTACATGTACCAAACAACTTTGCTCGGTAAGAGATGATATAGGCAAGTATGAAAACGACAATGTGCAGGTACTAGGAATTTCTGTTGATTCGGTATATACACTTGCAAAATATAAACAGGAACAACAATACAATTATCCGTTGTTAAGCGATTTTAATAAAGAAACCTCTGCCATTTATGGAGTGCTGTATCCTTCTTTTTCAAATATGGAGATGAAAGGAGTAAGCAAAAGGTCTGCTTTTATCATTGATAAAGAAGGAGTTATACAGTATGCTGAGGTTTTGGAAAATGCCGGTTTGGTACCCGATTTTAGGGCTATTGATGAAAAAATTGCCAGTCTGGCCCGAATTTCGACAAATCCTGCTATTTAAGATAAAATTGTATGATTTATTTTGAAAATTGATATTAAATAAGT
>JANNBU010000393.1:0-2143 GCA_031385805.1 Ferruginibacter sp. | reverse complement strand
CCGGCATTTTTAATAAACCCATTTTTAATCAGAGAAGGAGTTTCATATTTTAGTATCCCGGATATTGCTGCAATGAAATTACATACTGTTTGCGGTAGAGGAAAAAAAAGGGATTTTGTTGATATATATGCCGGTTCATTTATAAAATCGCATTTAATTTTATTGATCAATCCAAACAACATTCTGCTGTTATTACCAATATATTCAAATCTGAATTTTTCAGACCCTGTGAGAATAATTTCTAATTCCTTAACATCAAAAAAATCTGTACAAAAAAAATCTAAATCAATTGATTGGCGGTGCCCGATTTGCAATGCCAGGGAAGTACCACCGGCTAAAGCAAAATTATCCCTGATAATTTCCATTGTAAAAATTTTCCGGAGTAGTTGGTAGGTATTATTATCAACTGTAGTAAGATGAAGCATGCATATCCGTTATCGGTATTTTAAAATAATGGCTGCAAAAATTTACGGTTTTCCGGTCCAATACCCTGCTTTTTTTCAGGGCTGTCGTAATTTCTTCTTTTGTATATAATTGCAATAAAAAGTAAAAATCCATTAATAGCCCACGACTCATTACCCTCTCTATGATATAATTCTTATGCAATTCAGTATTTATTTTTTCAAATTCCGAATCCCAGAATAAAAATTTTGAAAAAGGGAAATCTCCTTTTTGTAATTTTTTATTTAGTATTTCAGGCGGTAAAAAATTAAAATATATATTCATACTTAAAATCTATGATCCAAAAATACATGTTTTGTGATAGTAAACATTTCACTTTAAAAATGCAAAACCTACTTCGCCGTATCCGAATGATTTTTATCTTCTTCTTCCAACACCGGTTCATTCAACTCAACCACCCGGTTTTTTGTCATTCGTTTGCGCATAACCATATTCAGCATTTCAACACCGAATGAAAATGCCATTCCAAAATATATATAATTCTTAAGGTGAAGTTTTTCTGCGGTTTCATGGTCCCAACCTTCCATGATAAGGCTTAAGCCGATCATTACTAAAAATGAAAGCGCCAGCATCTTTAATGTAGGATGCTTGTGAATGAATGAGGAGATCTTTGGACTGAATAAAAACATAACGATCATGGCAATCACTACTGCTGCGATCATGATCTCAACATATTTTGCGGTACCACCGGCAGTGATGATGCTGTCGAATGAAAATACGGCATCTATTAATATGATCTGCCCGATCGCCTGGCCTAAAGAAAGTTTTTTTGTTTTTTGTGATGCAGCATTCGGGTCTTCTCCTTCAAGCTTGTGGTGAATTTCCATTACAGATTTGTAAATAAGGAACAAACCGCCGCCAAGCATGACAATACTGGCAAGGTCAAATCCTTTGTCGAAAAGGGTAAAGATCGACTTCCCTTTTTGTGTAAGCAGCCAACCCAATCCCATCAGCAACAAGCTGCGGGAAATGATACCCGTGAACATCCATGTATACCTGGCTTTTTTTTCTTCCTTATCATTTTTTAACCGGTTCATAATAATGCTTACGAAGATCACGTTATCGATTCCCAACACGACTTCCAATATAACGAGGACGATGAAGCTGATGATACTTTCTGATGTAAATAAATGTTCCATTGTAGTTGTTAGCTATAAGCAGTTAACTTTTAGCTTGTCTTTGATGATGTTAAAATTGTTGTTTATGCCACGAATACTCGAATTGAAAACAAAAAATCTAATAGAAATCTGGTTTAATTCGTGCATTCGTGGCAATATTAATTCAATAGGTATTTGTTTAAATATTTTTACTTATTGTTTGCAAGATAGGTGGAAATATTTTTTACAATGCCGGGGCCTTCATAAATAAAGCCTGTCCACACTTGCACCAGTGATGCGCCTGCATCAATCTTTTCTTTTGCATCGGCACCGGTAAAGATACCCCCACTTGCAATAACAGGTATTTGTCCGTTTGTTTTTTGATGAATATATTTTACAATTTCAGTGCTTCTTGCTTTTACAGGTAAACCGCTTAAGCCGCCGGCACCAATAGTCGTTAGTCGGGAGTCTGGAGTCAGGAGTTGGTCTCGGCTGATGGTGGTGTTTGATGCCACAAGTCCATCTAATTTTATTTCTAAAGCCAGTGCAATTACGTCATCAATTTGTTCCTGCGAAAGATCGGG
>JANNBU010000385.1:0-8457 GCA_031385805.1 Ferruginibacter sp. | reverse complement strand
GCAATTCTTCATGTGGATTGAGTACCAGTAAATACTCGTTCACTTTATAGCCTGGAATACTGTTGATGATATTTTTCGATTTCCATATAATTAAATTTTATTTAACTAATTTATTTAGTAAATTTATACTAAAATAATTGGTAAATAAAATTTTTTAACATGAAAAATATCATCAACAGTATTCCAGGCTATAAAGTGAACGAGTATTTACTGGTACTCAATCCACATGAAGAATTGCGTAATAAGATCATGCAGGTGAAACAACATTTTTATGATACCTATAAATCGCAAACGGCTTTATATAGTAAGCCGCATGTTACATTAGTAAATTATGTGCAGTATGAGATGTTTGAAGAACGGATCGTGAACCACCTGCACAGCATTGCCATGGGTTTTCACCCCATAAAAGTAGAGTTGAAAGATTACGGAAGTTTTCCATCGCATACGATCTATATAAATATAACGTCCAAACTGCCGATACAAAGTTTGGTAAAACAGGTTCGTACAGAAACCCAGCGTTTGATGAAATTAGATGCAGATAATAAACCGCATTTTATTTTAGAACCACATTTAACCATTGCCAGGAAATTATTGCCCTGGCAATATGAAAAAGGCTGGTTGGAATACAGTCACAAACATTTTACGGGAAGGTTTATTGCCGATAGCATGTTACTGCTAAAACGGCCTGTTGGCGAAATGAAATACCAGATATTGAAAAGATTTGAATTTCAAAATTTACCGGTAGCAACAAGACAAGGAGAATTATTCGGATAAAAATAAATTTTATAAAATGTATAATTCATTAACTGAAAGAGAAAACTGGTTAGCGAATCAAATCTTTGATATTGCTATTTGCATTCATAAGGCAATGGGCCCGGGATTGTTGGAGAGTATATATGAGAAATGCTTTTGTTACGAGTTGGCGAAACGTAATATTCCTTTTGAAAAACAAAAAACAGTGCCACTACTATATGATAGACTAGTTATTGATGAGGGGCTTAGAATAGATATACTCGTTGATAAATTGGTAGTGGAGGAATTGAAAGCACAGGAATATTATCATACTGTATGGGAGGCCCAGGTGTTAAGTTATCTTAAACTCAGTAATAAGAGGTTAGGTTATATTTTAAATTTTAATGTGCCATTGATGAAAGAGGGTATCAAACGAATGATAAAATAAAAAGCTGCTGAAACACAGCGACACAGCGGCACGGGGACACGGAGGTAAGAAGTTTTGTATTTGTTTTATTTCTTCTCTGTGTCCCCGTGCCTTTGTGTTCCAAAATATTTTAATAACAATCTATAATAATAAATCTTATGCCAGATAAATTACAACAAGACCATCATAAAGTAAAAGCATCCACACAACAGGTATCTATTCAGTATAGAGATGGCCGTGGTGCACAATTCAACACCAAGAATAAATTCATCAAG
Organism: Ferruginibacter sp.; assembly: GCA_031385805.1. GTDB lineage: Bacteria > Bacteroidota > Bacteroidia > Chitinophagales > Chitinophagaceae > Ferruginibacter. Next base: position 7,023 of record JANNBU010000385.1, on the reverse strand, counting down.
AATGAATCTACCAAAGAAAATGTTGAAGCCATTGATGACTGGGAAGAAAGTAATATTCCCACGCAATACATCGAACAACAATCAAAGACAATTGTAAATAAAGTTGAAAGTCCGGATGTGGGTATGAGTTACAGCATGAATCCCTATGCAGGTTGCGAGCATGGCTGTATCTATTGCTATGCCCGCAATGTGCATGAATACTGGGGTTATAGTGCAGGGTTAGATTTTGAGCAAAAGATATTAATAAAGAAGAATGCACCACAACTCCTGCGCAAATTTTTAATGCATCCCAAATGGGAATGTACACCCATCATGCTCAGCGGTAATACCGATTGCTATCAACCGGCAGAACAGAAATACCGATTAACCAGGGCGTTATTGGAAACATGCAATGAATTCAATCAGCCGGTAGGCATACTCACAAAAAATTCCTGGATACTCAAGGACAAAGATATATTACAGGAAATGGCGAAAAAAGGAATTGTATCTGCTATGGTCTCCATCACATCATTCAATGAAGACCTGCGCCGCATCATGGAACCAAGAACCACCACAGCCAAACAAAAATTAAAAGTGATCGAAGAATTAAGCAATGCGGGTGTACGCATGGGAATTATGATGGGGCCGATGATACCTGGATTGAATGAGCACGAAATGCAACGCATTATGAAAGCTGCAGCAGATTGCGGGGCAACATTTACGGCTTATACATTCATCCGGTTGAATGGCGCCATCAAATTTTTATTTCATGACTGGTTGTATAAAAATTTTCCTAACCATGCCGATCGTGTATGGCATTTAATAGAACAAAGCCACGATGGGAAAGTAAATGATACCCGCTGGGGTGTGCGCATGCGTGGCGAAGGGAATATTGCAAAAATGGTTGCACAGCAATATAAAAAATATGGTAAGCTGTATAACATGAATGCAGAGGAATGGAGTTTGAATACGAAGTTGTTTCGGGTGCCGGGTGGGCAGGGGAAGTTGTTTTGAATTATGTCATCTTAAACCATTGCAACAATATTTTCTGGCAAGTAAATAAGCGGTACGTAAAATGCCACTGATAATTTTGATGATTTTCTCCCTCAATTATGGGGTTAATAACAACTAAATTATTAGCATTTTCTTTTTTCACAGATTATTTTTAGGAATGAAATGGATATTATTTCAAACTCTAAACATACTTTATGAACAACGAATTTGAACATTTCCCCGATAATGAATATCTGAAAGATGAAAATGGGTTTTTGAAAATGAAACTCATGTTGGAAAGAGGTGTAAGCTTTGGAAAGGATGGCAGTAAGAATCTCCCGGCAGAAATTGAAAATGAATTTCTCAAAAACATAATCGAATTTGAAAAACAGTTTGATGAACATAAAACCGTCAGGGTTTTTGATAAGATTGAGAAACCAACACATTTCAAACCTGCTGCTGATATACCTGATGAAGAAATTGAAAAAGCATGGGAAGCATTATCTGATCTTCTCAGGAAGCATGGAATAAGTTTGGATGTATGTAGCCCCAATATCTCAAAAAGAGAATTATACCGGTTTACTGTGGAAGAGCTTTTTGAATATGAAATGGATGATATAGATATTCCCGGCATGATGCATGGTTTTATTTATGATGAGTTTTACCCCGATCCTGTTTATGAAAACACAAATGCTGCAACAGAGGATTGTATCAATTATATTCTGCGAAAGGAGCCGATGGAATGGACACCTCATTTTAGAAAGGAAAACCTTCAACTAAACCAGCATGTTTCTTTATCCGAAGAAGAATTAAAAATAATAGTGAACATGTTTAAATTGGCTTATGATGATCTTGAAATAAAGGAAATAATCGAAACGGAAAGTATAGTTGATGAAAATATAAGTTGGGTTACCGGAACTTATAATGTTGTTGCATTATCCGGGAAAGACGCTTGCACACTGGCCGGAAACTGGAAAGTTGGCTTTGAAAAAGACGATGAATTGGGTTATTGGTACATCAATAATGTCCAGGTGGAAGGCATAAATTTTTAATCGAAAGAATTCCTTGCAGCTTGCTGCGGGGTGGCTGTTTGTATTTGTGCGTTGGCTGAATTTTGTATTCGATACCTCGGCAGCTTGCTGCGGGGTTGTTCATTTTAAAATTGAATAAATTATTCTTTAATAAAAAATATTTTCAAATTTCTTTTGTAAAAATTTGGCAGTATCAAAAAAAAATATTCATCTTTGCATCGCAAAACAAAATTTAAAACAACAAACATGTTACGCATACAACTACATATTAACGCGATGAATTGTTTTAGTCCTAAAGGGGATTATAACAATTGCGGGGCATGTTATGCTGATGAATAAGTACCAGACTAATTCGCTATAACCTAAGCTCCGCCTGTAAAGCGGGGCTTTTTATGTCTGATGTGATTTGTAACCCCGACAGCGGTTGCAAACCCTGCCTACCGGCAGGCAGGCCTGTCGGCGGTTATTAGAAGAAAATAATTTAGTAAACTAAAAAAAATAAATGCATCAACAAAAAAACTGTAACAAACAAGTAGAAAAAAGCAATGTATCATTTAGCTGGTATAATGCAATTATGCCGATAGGACATACTGTGCTATTTAATAATGCAACAAATGATGATATTATAACACGACTGTGTGTAATGCGATAGAGTTTATAAAAAACTTTTGAACATGTAAGCCCGGTCGTAATAAGAAAAGCGACCGGGCTTTTTTATACATAAAAATGCAGAATGATAAGTTAAGGTTCGTTAGTGTAACGGCTAACATTTCTGATTGTCTATCAGAGGCTATGAGTTCGACTCTCATACGGACCGCAAAACTATTGGGTAGTGCAATGGCAGCATTCCAGGTTCTGACTCTGGCGATATTGGTTCGAATCCAGTCCTGATAACAAATGTTGTCTTTAGCTTATTTGGTAAAGCGTTCCGTTGTGAGCGGAAGGAACAGGGTTCTCCCGCCTAAGGCGGGACCGAGACAACCAATGAAATTAATGCGGCTTGGTGTAACGGCAACATATCCAACTTCTTCTCTTTCTGAGAAGCAAATAAAAGATGGATGTTTTCAGTTCAATTCTGAAAGCCGTACTTAATGGCTTATAGCTCAACGGAAGAATGCTGTGCTTCGAACGCAGCGATACAAGTTCCCTGCCTGTCGGCAGACAGGGAATCTTGTTAAGCCGACAAAATATGCAGATGACTTAACTCAATGGCAGAGTACTATCCTGATACGATAGAAGTTGATAGTTCGAATCTATCAGTCATCACATTGCGGTTTGGTGTAATTGGCAACACACTACTCTCATAAGGTAGAAGACTTCAGTTCAATTCTGAAAGCCGCAACAAAATAGTCTCGTAGCTCAATTGGTCAGATGTATCCCGCTTTTAACGGGAGGGTTGTGAGTTCGAATCTCACGGGGACTACAAAGGAAACATAGTTCAATGGCAGAACAGCGGGTTGTTAGCCTTCTGATGAATGTTCCCTGTCTGCCGACAGGCAGGGAATTGTTCTGTTTCCGCAGAAGAAGTGAGTGCTGCGATGATGCTGAATTGCAATGGTCTGTAACAGTACTTTCTTAAATGAATGAATAAGTTCTAATCTTATCACTCACACGAATGGACGAATAACTCAATGGTAGAGTGCCGGTCTGAAGCGCCGGTAGTATAGGTTCGAATCCTGTTTCGTCCACAAAAAATGAATAATTGAAAAAAAAATGTTGAACGGAGCGTCGCCAATGAAGTTCAACCAGGGAACAAATGTTGGAAAAAAAACATAGTAACATGAAACAGCAATGGAGAAAATTAAGTGGTGAAAAGATCAGGCAACCAATCGAAGACGAAGTTAGATCTGTGATCATACAGGAAAAAGAAATGGGGCACGAACTGAAAGTTTGTATCGGTACCGATAGCCAGGCAAAGCATGGTTTGATAGAATTTGCCACTGTGATCGTTTTCGTAAGAAAAGGGAAAGGCGGTTTCATGTACATACACAATGAAACAAGCCTGCAAAAGATGAGTATTAAAGAAAGGATGTTACTGGAAGTAGCCAAAAGTATAGAAGTAGCGTATAGCCTTTGCCGGTTATTCACTTTATACAATGTTGATATGGAAGTCCATGCCGATATCAATACAAATCCCAACTTCAAAAGTAATGGTGCGCTGAAAGAAGCGATGGGTTATATTATGGGGATGGGGTTTGCTTTCAGGGCCAAACCACATGCTTTTGCAAGTTCAAGTTGCGCCAATAAAATAGTACAGTAATAAACTGAACGTATAGAAACGGTTCAATAAAATAAACGATCATGAATAACGAACAACAAATAACATTAACAGGTAATTTTTTCAGTAATACTTACCTGGAATGTAAAGCATATTATATGCATGTTTACAAACAAACACCCTGCCTTACCTGGGTTGATCATGTGAATGTAAATAAAGTATTGACATATATCAGAACTGAGTATGCAGATGTAATTACAGGGATCTATCAATATTCCAAATACAACAGGAAGAAGGGAAAGTTTTTCTTTAATACAACCATCATTTTGCTCAGGGACAATTGCCTGGTGGAATTGGCAAACAGCTATTGTGAAGTACTGCATACATACAGGGATTATGATATGGCCGAAGCCTTTGTAAAGGAGATCAGCCAGTTTAAGGAAAGACAGAAACGAAAAGAGTTTGAAATCAACCTGATATCAAGAGACAGTTACGGGCTTGAATTGAAAAGTATGGAAATTAAAAAAACAAGACTTGATCTTTCATTGTATTACGAAGATGATTTTATTGAGGTTGATAAAATTATTCAGGCAAGGCTTTCGAAAAAAAATGACAAGGGAATTTTATTGCTGCACGGGTTACCCGGAACAGGAAAGACAACATACCTGCGTTACCTGGTAGGCAAACTTAAAAAACGTGTTTTGTTTTTATCACCGGCCATTGCGGGAAGTATTACGAACCCTGAGTTTATGGATCTGTTGATAGATAATCCAAACTGCGTGGTAATCATTGAGGATGCTGAAAATGTGATCATGGACAGGTGTGTGAACAGTGATTCAGCTGTATCAAACCTGTTGAATATTTCAGACGGTTTATTATCGGATTTTCTGAATGTACAGGTGATCTGCACATTTAATCATCCGCTTTCGATGGTCGACAATGCTCTGATGCGAAAGGGAAGACTGATTGCTAAATACGAATTCGGAAAACTGGGTACCGGTAAAGCACAAAGGTTAAGCGATCATTTTGGTTTTAATACAATCATTAGCGAACCGATGACGATTGCTGCTATTGCCAACCAGCATGAAAAAGAAACCCCGATGGAAAGGATAGAGGTAATGGGATTCAGGCGGAGTGAGATTCAAATGAATTAAATGTATAAAAATATTGTTGATGCAAGTGTATCAGCAGAAGAGTTCTGCTAACGCGGAAATGGGTATATGCTTATTGATGACAAACCGGATGTGTGTTTAATAAGGCACCATAGCGCAGGTGTAGTAACTACCTGCATGCTGTTGCAGCAATAAAGCTTTTCCCACCACAACCTGTAGTCAGGGGTTCGACTCCCCTTTCGTTTTAGATACGAATAGCTCAGTTGGTTAGAGCAACAGAAATACGGGTTCGAATCCCGTTTCACCTTAAAAGTGAATAGCGTAAATGGAAAACGCAAAGCACCCAGGATGCTTGTATGCAAAAGAAGTGCATCACTTCTTAAAAAATGATGATTAAAGCCAGTGTTACCGGTTGGTTTCTGTGTAGTTTATAAAAATTACTAAGTAACAATTCAGTAAACAACAGCTAAATCGATCTTTGGTCGCAATGTTTTATACCACCCGGGCGATGTTAATGTTTATGATGCAATAAACAGGTACACCATTCTGCTGAAATAGAACATCCGACCGAAACTTTTTACCGTGTAAGCTGAATGACCGGTAACGGGGCTTTATTAAAATGATGAAACAAATAACAAAACTCAAAATGTAAAAATCAAATGTTGAGTTTATAACTTCTCACCCGGTCTCCCTCTCCTTTTAGAGAGGGAGACCGGGTGAGGCCAAAAACAACAAATATGAAAAGGATCAAAATCAACGCTTACCAGGTTGGACTGGTATTCGAAAATGGCGTGTACAAAAAAATGCTGAGCGAAGGCAAATACTGGTTGTGGTTTTCAGCAGAAGTGGCGAAGTATGATATTACAAAGCAGTTTTATCCTGTTATTGAATTAAATATTTTGCTTCAGGATGCTGCACTGGCCAATGCATTGCATGTAGTGGATGTAAAAGAAAATGAAATTGCATTGCAGTATGAGAACGGATTGCTGAGGCAGGTGCTTACAGCAGGCCGTTACACTTTCTGGAAATCTGCTGTCGTTTATGAATTTGTAAAAGCAGATATCAGCAAAATTGAGATCACTGAAAATATCAGCAGGGCAATGTTGCAGCACAAACTGATTGCGCCTTATGTACGTGCGTACACTGTGGAAAGCTACGAAAAAGCAATATTGTTTACCGATGGTAAGTATGTACAGAAGCTGAATGCCGGGATTTACTACTGGTGGAAGAACAATATCAGTATTGCACTTGGTAAAGCAGATAGCCGTATGCAGCAGGTAGAGATCAATGGCCAGGAAATCCTTACCAAAGATAAGGCTGCATTGCGTATCAATGCATGGGCACAGTACCGGGTAACCGATATTGAAAAAGCATTGTTGCAGAATAAAGAGTACGAAAGGCAATTGTATGTCTCTTTCCAGTTTGCACTGAGGGAATATGTGGCTATGCTGGGGTTTGATGAATTGCTACAGAAAAAGGAAAGCATTGTGCCTTATGTACTGGAAGCCGTGAAAAGTAATGCCGAAACATTTGGTGTAGAAGTGAATGGCTTTGGTATCCGTGATATTATCCTGCCTGGCGATGTGAAAGAGATCATGAACCAGGTATTGGTAGCAGAAAAAAAAGCACAGGCTAATATCATCATGCGGCGGGAGGAAACCGCCAGCACCCGTAGTTTGCTGAACACTGC
>JANNBU010000380.1:0-17220 GCA_031385805.1 Ferruginibacter sp. | reverse complement strand
TATGGGAAAAAAAAATTAGCTGGCAATGCATTCGTTAAAAGTATCATCATTCCGGGAGCGGGGCATTTTATTCCCTGGGAGCATTATGATATCATTAAGCAACATTTATTATTATTAAAAAACTGATCCGTATTTTATTTTTATCTTAGACTTATGAAAAAATTACTGACCATACTGTCATTCTTACTAACAGCAACCCTGCATGCACAAACGACAATTGATTATTTCGAAAAGATCAGGGGTAATTCTGCAGCATTGACTGCTTTCTTTTCACAAATGCCAAAGGGAGGAGACCTGCACCACCATTACAGCGGGTCGGTGTATGCTGAAACCTTTTTTGACATAGTAGTTGAAAATAATTTCTTTATCAATAAAATAACGCTGGAGGTACTAAAGAACAAAACAACAACTGACAGTGCGTGGACAGATTTTTTGTCACTTCAAAAAGAAGGATCATTGCCAGCATATAAGCAACGGTTGTTGCAGCAATGGTCGGCAAAAGATTATAATTACATTTCTTACCCATCGCACAGGCAATTCTTTGAATCCTTTGGCCACTTTGACAATGCAGCAGACATGAGTTTTGACCGCGGGCTTTTGGAAATAAAACAGCGGGCAAAAAATGAACAGGTCTCTTATATTGAAACCATGTTCAAAACCATCCATTGCGATAAACCTGTTGCCGACCTCTATCTATTGAATGAAAAACTGGAGCAATACCAGTTAAAAAAAGATATCCTCTTAACAGATGCACTGTTCGACAGCCTGTTTACGATCATTGAAAAAAGAAACGTTGTTGATTGTGCCATTAAATTCAATGATGAACTAACAAAACTACATACCAGCCTGGCAATCGATGATTCGTTATTCACGATGCGTTATCAGAATTTTGTTTTAAGGTTTATGAACCCGGTACAGCTTTTTACAAACCTGGTGATTGCGTTTGAATCGGCCAACAGGAGCCCACTGGTTGTTGGTGTAAACATCGTGGCACCGGAACATGATGATGTTTCCATGAATGATTACTGGCTGCACATGCAGATGTTCAGCTATTGTCATAAGAAATTCCCTGCTGTAAAATATTCCATGCATGCCGGTGAACTTGCGCTGGGAATGGTAAAACCTGAAGAACTCAGTTGGCATATCAATGCCGCCGTCTTTGATGCAAAAGCAAACAGGATAGGGCATGGGGTTGACCTTCCGTATGAAAAGGATTGCTATACTTTATTAAATTATATGAGTAAAAATAATATTCCCGTAGAAATTAATTTATACAGCAATGAATTTATTTTGAAAGTAAAAGATGACCGGCATCCGATCATCCTTTATAAAACTTTCAGGGTACCGATCGTTATTTCTTCCGATGATGCAGGGGTTTTAAGGAGCAACTTAACAGATCAATATGTATTATTGGCTTATAGGTATCCCAATATCAGCTACCCGGAAATCAAAACATTTGTGTACAACAGTATTCAATATAGCTTTATTGAAGAACCCGAACTAAAACAAAAACTCAGGGCAAAACTTGACGCAGATTTCAGGGTATTTGAAGATAAGATGAAAATGGCACTAAAAATACACGATGACATTCGCAGATAAAAGTCATTCATAAACAAAATTAATTTTCAACCCTAACCCTATACCTGATGGCGGGTTTATAATCGAAGGTTAATTCGAGGTAGTACAAAGAGTTTTCATTTACCGTATAATCGAATTCATAAGTATTGCCTTCTTTCTTAAAATAAATATATTGTTGTTTTTTTTCAGCCCAGGTATCTCGTACAAGTTTTGTTCTTTTCCTGGAAACCTGGACGGTTGTCCATAAAGCAGGGTTCCTGAAAATATTTGAATTGATCTGCAATAATTTTATATCTTTTTTATAATCAAATTTAAAATGGATGGTTTCGCCCTTTTTTACTTTTAAAACACCTGTTGCCGGAATATCCTCTGTAATATTTTCCAGTATATCTACTGAATAGTAATGTGGCCTCATAAAAAACTGTTCTTTAGTCAGGACAACCGGTTCGGGAAAATTCCCTTTTTTGGGATAATGATTCCTGGAGAACTTATTGAATGTTGATAGCCAGTAATAATTCTTAAAATCTTTTACATATTTTATTAACCTGCCGGTTTCATCATCTTCGGGACATGAACCTGCGGCCCAGGTTGCATCGAGATAATACCAGTCTGCATCAATCATAACAGCGTTCCAGGAATGATTAACACCCATATTATTTCCTACCTGGTAAGGTTTCGTCCGGGCATAACCGAGGATCACTTCACATTGAATATAGTTCAGATCGCATAATTTTTTAAACAGTTTTGAATACCCGTCGGCAATAGCTTTTTTGCGAATCAATATCCTTTTAAGGTAATTATTTTCCCATTCCCTAGTTTTGAGAATGCAGTCAGTTTCATCTTCATAGCCGCATTCAGGTACCTTTAATTCTTTACCGCTATTGATGAACCTGTAATCATATTCAATATTATTTGTTATCCATTTGAAAATAGCCCTTGCTTTATAAATATCATCGGGATAAGGGTCTGCAAGGTCATTCGCTAATTTTACAATATCATTCTCGTATTTCACAGATAGTACAAAACTGTCAACTTCGCTGAAGTCAGGCGAATCGATCTTCGATTGTGCAACAACTATATACTGCAGTAAAGCAAAAAAAGATAGCAAAATAATTTTGTAGCGCAAGTGTACATTATTTTAAACAGATATCCATTCCGGGTGGCTTCATAAATATAACAATTCTAACCCGCAAGTTCAAGCGTTAATAACAAACAGGAGTTTTCCCTTTGTATCTTTAACTGAAAATTACAAAGCGCACTTTATTTAAACGAAGTAAAAATGATCAGAATTGCCACAGTTAAAGACTTTGATTTTGTTTACAACATGTATATGCACCCGCAAGTGAACCCGTTTATATTGTATGAAATGATGGGCAGAGATGAATTTGATCCCATTTATAAAGACCTGCTTGAAAAGAAAGTAAAATTCATTTATACAGATAACGAGATCCCGATCGGGATGTTTAAACTCATCCCCCTTACTCATCGCACTGCTCACATTGTCTACCTGGGCGGTTTGGCTATCCATCCAGATCAAAAGAGCAGAGGGCATGGAAAAAAAATGATGGGGGAAATTATTGAATTTGCCCGTGAGCGTGGGTTTTTAAGAATAGAACTAAGCGTTGCAGATGCTAATACATCAGCGATCAGCCTGTATGAAAAGACAGGATTCAGGAAAGAAGGGATTCTCAGGAAATTTTCTTTTTTAAAAAAAGAACAAAGATTTATGGATGAGATACTGATGGCTTATTTGTATTAATGGATCATTTATAAGCTTTCTTATCAATATTCCAGCTCATGGTTCCTTTAAATCTTTTCCAAAATGTCTGACGGTTTTTAATACTTACAAAATCCTTGTTATAAGCTTTCTGATAATCTATTACCGGATTGGTCATTGCCGGTTCCATTGCTTTGAGTGTATCGAAAACGATTGGTATCACATCAACCCTTTCACTTAACCGTCGCTTTGCAAAACTTCTTAATTGTTTGGCCTGGAAGGGATCAGTAGCAAGTGCTATTTTGCTAAATCCCAGCTTCTTTGATTTGTAATAACTGTAATATAAATTCTCGGTACTATGCTCAGCTTTTGTTTCAGAAAAAACATGCTCTTTTGGAATACCGATCGCTATTGCATACAATGCCATCACATCTCCTTCATAATAGGGAGTGTAAACCGACGAGCCCGAATACATGATATTTTTTACGATCCCTTTGTCAAATAAATATTTTGACCAATACAACCTTGCTTTCATGGTACTATCCCAAACCCCATTTCTTAAAGGAACTCCAGGCACAATGATCATATCATAAGTTTTACCCGATGACCGGGCCAGCATGCGTACTGTATTCTTTTCAGAAAAAGAACAGGATATGCCTGTTGCTGTTACAATGATAAATGCAACCTTAATAAAGTCATATTTTTTTATTTTCATGATAAGTCTCGGGAAATTGATCTACACCAAAGATATATAACAGCAATTACGCAAAAATGTTCAGGGAAGTTCAACCTGGCGCAAAAGAAAAATTCCGCAATGAGTGCAGGGTAGGGATCTCAATAATTTAAAAAATGTAAATTATTCGTTTATAGACTGTATTTAGTTTTAAAAAATATCATCAATAGAAAGCAGGACATCTTACTTTATCAGCAGAACTGTTGTAATTATTCCTGAAAGCCTTATAACAAAGCGTAACCTCATAACCACCCCTGAACTGGGAGGCAGATTTAAGTTTACTGCTGTTTACATCATAAGAGATCCCAATGCTTATTTTATTATAATCCAGTTTTACAACAGGAATAAAAGCGTCTTTCCAGCGATAGAACATTCCCCCGGAAACACTGATCTTTTGAAATTCATCAGTTCCCTGGAGTTCATGAGCAAATAAAAGTCCTCCTTGTATCTGCCGGCTTCCTCCCTGCATAAAATAATCAGCATAAACGATCAACTGGTTGGCATCACTAACGGGAGTGGATAGCCCGGCATTTACAACATACTTGGTATTTAGTACAATATCATTTTGTTTTTGAAATGCAACTTTAGGTTTTGTAAAATGAAAGTATCCACCGCCAAGATAATAGCGGGTATTCTCACCTGCCATACCACTGTAACATAATCCCACAGCGGCATCCCAGTAAGTAAAGCTTGTTTTGCTGAAAGTTTCACGGGTTGGATGTGTACTGGAATAAGCGCCATTTGTATACTGGTCATCAAAACTAAGTTTGGAAGGATCGAAGCGTTCCATTACCGGCCCTCCCATAAAACCGATAGATAAATAGGATCCCTTGTCACCATTAAGTGCTTTATGATAATTCAATACCGGGAATACCTGTATACGGCTTAGTTTTGAATCACCTGCAATATCATTGCTTACCTGCAAACCATAAGTGATATAATCATTCTGATTGCGCAGCAACATTTTTTTATATTCAACACCCAGGCCGATCGTGCGGTATGGTTCTGTTACACTTTGCCATTGGCTTCTGAATGCGGCTGTTACCCTTATATCGCCCTGGAATAATCCTGCCAATGCCGGGTTTCTTAATAAAGGAAGATCATAGAATTGCGAAAAATTAATATCCTGGCCCGAGACGGACCGTGATATTAATAACAGGCAAAAAAATACCTGGTATGGGTTAAATAGTTTTTTCATCGGTTTGGATATTATATTATTTTAAAACAGTGGTATTGCCTTTATAGATATAATTCATACCATTGTCACAGATCACTTCAGCCGTGTACACAAATACATCAGGGGTTGCAGGCACTCCCCGTATTTTTCCATCCCAGCCATATTTCGGATCGTTTGCACTGAAATTCGTTCTTTCAAAAACCAGTTCTCCCCACCTGCTGAAGATGCGGAATGTTTTTACAGAAATACCGCTTCCCCTTACCATCAGTATATCATTCAATCCATCACCATCAGGGGTAAACGCATTTGGAATAAATACCTGGGCACTCTTGCAGAATACATTTATCCTGATCCTGTCAGTTGCCACACATCCGAAATTATTAGTTACCGTAACATCATAAGTAATATTGTCTTTTATCGTTGCAATGGGTTCGGCACAATCAGTACAGCTAAGGTTCGTGGCAGGTGTCCATAACCAGCTAACGATCGGCCCGTTTTGAGTTTGTGGATGCAGGGTTACTGTAGTACCGGTTTGTGTTGAAATATCAGCGCCTATTTCCACAGCAGGCCTTGGCCCCACAATTATTGTTATATGGCCTGTATCCGTAAAACAATTATATGCATCATATCCTACAACACTATAGGTTGTTGTAACCTGTGGTGTAGCAGTAGGATCGGCAATGTTTACATTGTTAAGTCCGGCCGGCGGTGACCATAAATAAGTATTTGCCTGTATGGCGTGTAAACCTGTTGACTCGCCAATGCATAAACTATCACCGGGAGAAACTGCCATGCGGAAAGGTTTTATTACACTTAACAGAACAGAATCATAAGCTATACATCCTGCTGCACTGGTTCCTTCCACTACATACCGTATTGAATCTACCGGTGTTGAAACAGGATTGGCACAATTAGTACAACTCAGTAAATTAGCCGGGCTCCATGAATACTGTGCCCCACCGGTAGCGGATAATTGTACTGTTCTTCCCAAACATACATTCGTATTACTGCTTGCAAGAATTGCAGGTGTTGGATTAACTGTTATCACAGCAGTTTTTATCGGCCCTATACAACCATTGGCTGAAGCTGTTACATTGATCAGCGCTATGATAGCAGCATCAGTACCATTTAATGCAAGGAAAGGAGGAATATTACCCGTACCATTAGCCGCTAATCCTACATTGGTATTGTTATTTGTCCAACTGAAAGTTGAACCACTCAATGACGCAGTAAAAGTAATAGGAGCCGTTATAGCACGGTTACACAATGCCTGGTTGGCTGGTTGGTTAACTTTAGGCGATGGCTTTACAATGATCATGAAATCTTTATCAGGACCCGGACAACCGCTTGCTATAGGCGAAACAGTTATTATTGCTGTTGCAAGTGTATCAGTATTATTGGAACCTACAAAGGAAGCAATGTTCCCTGTTCCATTAGCGGCAAGGCCAATAGATGGATTATCATTTGTCCAGTTATAAGCAGTACCGCTTACAGCACCGATAAAATTCACGGAAGCAGTTGCCGAACCGGTACACACTGTTTGGTCATTTACCTGGACAACGTCCGGTGTTGGGTTAACTATTATCGTAAATTCTTTATCCGGCCCGGGGCAATTTCCTGCTACAGGAGTAACAGTAATGGTTGCAGTTATAGGAACAGTAATGGTATTGATTGCAGTAAATGCGGGAATATCGCCTGAACCACCTGCTCCCAAACCAATAGCGGTATTATTATTTGTCCAGTTGAATAATGTACCACTTACATTTCCCGTAAAGTTTACAGCAGCAGATACACTTCCATTACACAATGACTGATTTAGAGGTTGAACAACATCTGCTGATGGGTTAATGGTTATTATAAAAGTTTTCGTTTGTCCCGGGCAGCCATTAGCCGCCGCCGTTACAGAAATAGTTGCCGTTACAGGGATATTCGAACTATTGATCGCTGTAAATGGAGCAATATCACCTGAACCACTTGCTCCCAAACCAATAGAAGTATTGTTATTTGTCCAGTTAAAAGCAGTGCCGCTCACATTGCTTGTAAAATTTATTGCGCCAGAAACAGTCCCGTTGCACAATACCAGGTCATTTGGTTGAACAATATCTGCCAAGGGGTTAATGGTTATTGTAAATGTTTTTGCAGGGCCCGGACAGCCATTAGCAGTTGCACTGACAGTGATCGTTGCAATAACAGGTGTTGCAGTATTGTTGGTAGCAGTAAATGCAGCAATATCACCTGTACCCGTAGCTGCTAATCCTATGGATGGATTATCATTTGTCCAGTTGAAAGTGGCGCCGTTCACAGCAGTTGCAAAAGAAATTAGTGATGTTGTAGTTCCATTACAATATATAAGGTCTATTGGTTGTGTAACAGCCGGTAGCGGATTCACGGTTATCGTAAACTGCTTTGCAGGGCCTGAACAGCCATTGGCAGTTGCACTAACCGTGATCGTTGCAGTAACCGGTTGAGTTGTGTTATTGATAGCGGTAAATGAGGGAATATCACCAGAACCATTAGCCGCTAATCCGATCAGCGTGTTATTGTTTGTCCAGCTGTATGTAGTTCCGTTCACAGGGCTGGTAAATATTATGGCTGCTGTAGGATCATTCTTACACAATACCTGGTCTGCAGGTTGAGCTACGCCAGGTGAAGGGTTAACTGTTATGGTAAATGTCCTGGAAAGCCCCGGGCAACTGCTTGTTGAAGGGGAAACAATAATGGTTGCAATCACCGGAACTGTTGTATTGTTAACAGCAGTAAATGCAGCAATATCACCTGTACCGTTAGCTGCTAATCCAATTGAAGTATTATTATTTACCCAGCTATAGGTTGTAACGCTGATTGTACCGGTAAAATTTATTGCTGTTGTAGCAGCACCATTACACAATTGCTGGTCATTTGGCTGGTCAACATCCGGTGCAGGATTAACCGTTATAGTAAATACTTTTGCGGGGCTTGCGCAACCATTGGCATTTGCACTGACAGTGATCGTAGCAGTTATTGCAGCACCGGTATTATTTTGTGCAGTAAATGAAGGAATATTACCTGTACCATTAGCTGCTAACCCGATCTGGGGATCATTGTTTGCCCAGTTATAGATCGTTCCGCTTACAGAACCGGTAAATATTATCGCTGCAGTGAGTTCATTCTTACATAATGACTGATCATTTGGCTGAGCCAGATCGGGTGTAGGATTCACTGTTATTGTAAATGTTTCTGAAAGCCCGGGGCAGTTATTTGCAAAAGGCGAGACCGTGATCGTTGCCGTAACGGGAACTGCCGTGTTGTTGATCGCAGTAAAAGCAGCAATATCACCGGTGCCGGTAGCTGCTAATCCTATTGATGGATTATCATTTGTCCAGCTGTATAAAGTAGTACTTATTGAACCTGCAAAATTGATATCCGCAGTAACAGCTCCATTACACAAAGCCTGGTCTATAGGTTGCACCACATCAGGTGTGGGATTAACCGTAATAGCAAATAATTTTGAAGGACCGGGGCAACCATTCGCAGTTGTGCTGACAATGATCGTTGCAGTTACAGCAGCCCCGCTATTATTAACAGCGATGAATGACGGTATATCACCCGAACCATTAGCCGCTAATCCTATTGATGTATTGTTATTTGTCCAGTTGTATACAGTTCCATTCACCGGTCCTGTAAAATTTATAACAGCGGTAGGAGTATTGCTGCACAGGACCTGGCTATTTGGCTGAACCATATCCGGTGACGGATTAACCGTTATTGTAAATGTTTTTGAGGGCCCCGGGCAGCTATTTGCTGAAGGTAAAACCGTGATCGTTGCAGTTACAGGAGATGTTGTATTATTAATTGCCGTAAATGCAGCAATGTCACCTGTACCGGTAGCCGCTAATCCAATTGAGGGATCACTGTTTGTCCAGCTATACAACGTACTGCTTACAGATCCTGTAAAATTAATGTCGTTGGTTATAGCTCCATTGCACAATTCCTGGTCACGGGGCTGTATTACATCCGGTGCTGCAATGATGGTTATGGAATGAACAGTAGTATCATGGCAACCGTTTATCGTTCCCGCAATAAGCTGAATGGTATAAGTGCCGGGTAGCGCAAAATTCACAGTAAATGTATTACCCGATCCCGTGCTGCCGGTACTGGAAGTCCAATGAATAAAATTAACAGGATCGGCAGATTGAATCGAACTATTAAATGTTACAGCAGAAAGGCCACATTGTGTGCCTGCTCCGGTAATTGCTGCAACAGGAGGTTCATATACTTCAATGTAAAGCGGTTTAACAACGGTATCCTTGCAACCGCTGTTCCCGGTTATGATCAGTTGAACATTGTATGTTCCGGTAACAGTATATGTATGGCTGACGGTGTTACCGGTACCGGTAGTTCCGTCACCAAAATTCCATTCATACGTATCGATGCCAAAATATGCATAAGATGTATCTGAGAAGTTAACTGTAGTACTTCCACAACTTTTGTGTTGTGTTTCAAAAAAACCAACCTGTAGTTTTTCTATCCGGATCGTATCAGGGCCGGGTAGGGTATTTTGACAGCCAAAACTTGATTGTACTGTCAGGAAAGGCATATACAAACCCGGAAATGCATAAGTATGATATACGGTAGTTAAGGTTGTAGCTAATTGTGTTCCATCACCAAAATCCCAAAACAAGCTGTCGGCATTATTCACCACCGCATCAAACTGCGTGATCTGGTTGTTACAAAAATATGCACCATTAAAATAGAAAGTTCCAACCGGTTGCAATATAGTAACAGTTTTTCGTACAACCCCTCTACAGCCACTTGGTAATAACACATTAAGGTACACATAATAAGTACCAGGCAGGGTATATGTGTGCGTAACAGTATCACCGGTACCGAAAGTACCATCCCCAAAAACCCATATAGCCGAGGTTGAAGGGATGTCGCTGTTATAAAAAGTGAATGTGTGTGGAGCACAAACACCTACTGTATCCGACATACTAAAGTTAGCATTGAAAATACCAGTGATCGTTACAGGTATGGTATCCTTACAACCAAAATTATTATAAGGGATCATTTCAAGCCAGATAGTTGTATTTACCGGCGGGCCTGGATTCAGCACAACATGCTGGCCACTGGCATATATATTTGTATAAGATGAATCCCACCAGTTATAAAACTGGAAACCCGGAGGGCCATCCAATGTTGTAATATTAGGAGATGCACATTCATATTGCATTTCTACAGATTGTCCGCAAGGCTTTTCAACATCAACATAAGCATAACCCCAATGCCCCCTTCTTACGCAATCAGCTGTTGTAAACTCAAGGAACATTGTTTTACCAGCATAACCACGCAGGCTTACAAAAACAGTTGACCATGGTTTATATACAACACCTGTATCTACCGTTGACCTGGCAAAACCGGGAAGGTTAGACGTAGATATATATTCGAATGAAGCGCAATCAACATACATATTCGTGGCAGAGTCCCGCAACCTTACAGTGAACCTTGGCTGGGTCCATGTAGTATGCCCCGGATCTTCGAATACAACTGCATAATCATACTTTATAGAAAAATTTGAATCGTTCAATGGAACACGGATAGGATATTGTATCCGTTCTGCCTGTGCACCAATAAGTGTATTCCCAAGCCTTACAGCAAAATTGCTTCCATCAGGTGGATTTGTTGGAAATAAACCGTATGGATCAAGAGGTGAGGGTATTGTACGGGTGTAAAGCGTGTGCCTGTTATTGGTTGCGGCAGATGGATTAACGGTAATGACATTGGTGTTACCTACTGAGTCAACCTGGCCCAAAAAACATTTCCAGTTGAAAAAAGATCCGTATTCAAAATCAATATTGTCGGGACAATCAGTACTGGTGGTTGGTGCCGGGGCCCGGCCATAAGTCATCCTGTTTGTGACAGGCATTTTGATATCATTTTTATCAAAAACAATTTCTCCACGGGTATTCATTGTTCCTTTTCTGCCATCTTTTTCAATTGAAGCAAATCCTTTATTAAAACCAAAAAAAACGGTTATGTCCAATGGTTTGATAATGGTTCCGTTGGTATTGATCAAAAACCATTTGCCGTTTGAAAAAACACCGGTCACTTTTTCTTTAAAATCAAAAACAATTTCATATTGACATGAGATAATTGCTTTACCTGATTCATTGATAAATCCCCATTTTGATCCCTTCTTTATTGCCGCCAGTTTATTGGAAAAGTTTCTTGCTCCATCAAATTCAACAGCACTGATAAGATGACCGGAATGATTGATAAAGGAAAATTTATTGTTGTGTAATACCCTTGAATAACCATTTACAAATGGCTCTGCTTCATCCCACAAAAAGTCACTTTTTGGAGATACAGTTTTTGCAACTGCTAATTGGGTACCTGTACTGGTAGCTTGCTTAGAAGGAATGGTACGGCTTGTTGATTGAGCGGTAACAATTTCAGCAAATAGTAAAAAAATAAATAATAAAGTTCTTCTCATCAGTCATAGTAATATTGGATAAAAACTAATATTGCCTGGATTGTCTGGATTGAGGGCCTTATTAGGGTATTATGTAAACGTATTTTCTGTCGCTTTATTATACTTATTTTAACATTTAAATGCGGGGTTACAAATTATTCATTATCAGCATTTCAATAATTGCTGCTAACCTGCTCCAGGCCAGTAGTTTGAAGCCATTTATGATATTGTTGCAGTTTACTTAACGGGGGCTGATTGAAAAAATAATTTCAATTAACAGCAATAGAAATTCAGGTTCCTGTTTTGCGGTATGCTGGCTTGAGAGATGCTATAAAATTTAGAGGGATGTGCAACTTATGCTAATTGTTACTTCAGTGGATCACGTTATTAAATTTCATAATTTTTCAATCGCCCTGATCACAATTTTTTCATCAAAGTTTTCTCCATGGCTTTTTTGTGATTGTATCTTTTTTACAATGTTCATGCCTTTAAAAACTTTCCCGAAGGCTGCAAAGCCTTGTCCGTAGGGGTTACCGCCTTTGCCAAAATCCAGCGATGACTGGTCCCCGATGCAGATAAAAAATTCAGTGGTTGCCGTACCGGTATCTTTCCTTGCCATTGAAATTATACCATCGGTATGTGACAAACCGGTTTGCATTGTTGATTCATGTACTATACCAGTAACGGGTACCTGCAATTTATTTGTTGTCTGCCATATTCCTCCCTGGATGATACCAGGGTTAAAGTCAGTTGGCAATTGTTCTACTTTTAATACACGGTAAAAAGCACCGTTTGTATAAAGCCCTGCATCAACATTAGATAAAAACGCTGCTACTGTTTTGGGCGCTTTATCAGGATAAAGTTCTAATTCAATGTCACCGAATCTTGTATTGATGATCACATGCGGATATTTATAGGTTGGGTGGCTACAGGAAATGAGAACTATTGTGATAAGAAGGATGCATTTGTACATACCTGAAAATTAATCTTATTTCCTAACTATTCATTTACAACCCCGACAGGGGTTGCTGAAAACAACTATTGCCGATAAAGAGGTAAACGTTTAACGATAACCGCTGTCGGGGGTTTTAACCGCCGACAGGGTTTGGTTCCTATTGTAAAAAAGCTGAGCAATGAACAAAATGCACAAGAGTGCGACGCCAATAAAGCTTAATAGATATACTGCTGCCAGGCTCATAAAAATAGTAATAGGATCAGATACGTATTGTTTGTATTGTTTCATAATTAGTAATTTGAATATCGAACAGGAACAAGCCTGCCTGACTGTCCCATGCAGACAGGGAATTTCCAATGATGATCGGAATTACTCACTTCAACATTCGATATTATTTTATTACGTTTTCACTACACTGATCACTTTCTGTAACGACTTATTCTGCAACCTCAGGAAATACACCGACGATGGCAATCCATATCAGTATAACCACCCGTTCCGTGATTGCCGGACATATCGCCGTTATTGAAAGATGATGAGGCAGCGATTAAATAGCTGCCATCAGTAGCAACAGAAATATGATTACCAATATCGAGACCGCTGCCGCCGTACCGCTTTTGCCATTGTAGGTTTCCATAAGTATTGAATTTTAATAACCAGATATCCTTTGTTCCGCCGTAACCAGCAATGACATCGCCGTCGGTTGAGTTTGTTTCTCCCAAAACTATAAACCCACCATTGGCAGTGAATTTTATAACAAAGGGAATGTCAACAGAAGATTCACCAAAATGCAATGCCCGGTTTGTCTTTGGCAATTGAGCCAATGAAGAAAAGCATATTGCAAAAAAGAATATGCAGGTAAACAAATAAGTTTTAATTAGCAGAGGTTGGTGTTTCATAATGGTTGCAGCAAACGAAAACAACTATTATGCTAAACTTTGAAATTGTGGATAAGACCGTAAAAAAATATCGGAAAAAATATTTTAGTGAGATTTTTACTTAGGAAGAATACGGGTAAAATTGTTGGTCAGGCGACCAACAACGGCAAAATAAATATGTATTTACAAACCGTATGATCGATTGGTTATTGTACTGGAAGGAAATGAAAAAGTAATTTTCCGCAGATATCACAGATGAAAAAACGCAGATCTCCGCAGAAATAATCCAGTACCAATCTGCGGTATTCAATCAGCGAAAATCTGCAGGTAAATAAATTGCATCAAAAAGAATCCGAACCATTCATCATATTTTTTTTTTTGAAAGGCATATAATAAATAACTCAAGCAATCTATTTTTGTTACAAAACTAAAACTTTAAAAAAATGAAGTATCTATTTTCACTTAGTATGATGAGTTTGTTATTATTTATTACAACAAGTTCATGTGCACAAGGGGATAAGTCTAAACGCCCGAGCCCGCCTGCTTTGGTGAAACAAAAAATTGGTGCCACAGAGATAACAATCGATTACAGCCAACCATCTGTAAAAGGAAGGACCATTGGTGTGGATCTGGAACCCAAGGCAGGAGAGGTTTGGCGTACCGGTGCCAATGAAGCAACCACTTTTGAAATTGACAATGATGTAAAAATAGAAGGTAAAGGATTGGTAAAAGGAAAGTATGCATTGTTTACCCTTGTGAATGGAAATGACTGGACCTTCATATTTAATAAAACCTGGAAACAATGGGGTGCTTTCAAATACAACCAGGCAGAAGATGCTTTAAGAGTAACTGTAAAAGCAGCCAAGTCCGATGCATTTGCCGAAACAATGACCTTTACAATTGATGAGGATGGAAAGGTATGGTTGCTGTGGGGAGATACTAAAGCCGGATTCGCTATCAGGTAATAAAATATTACGGGGTTAAATTGATTTTTGTAAATTGAGCATTGAATATTTTAATGGTCAATACTCAATTTACAATACTCAATATTCAATTATGAAAGTTTATTTCATCAGTGGATTGGCGGCTGATCGCAGGGTATTTAAACATATTAAATTACCGGCCGGTTTTGAAACGGTTCATCTTGACTGGATCAGTCCGGTAAAAGGTGAGCCACTTGAATATTATGCTGAAAGGCTTGCTGAAAAAATTGAAACAAAAGAAAAATTTGCATTGGTAGGTCTCTCAATGGGAGGTATGATCGCTTCCGAAATTGCAAAAAAACACAAACCCGCTTTCACCATATTGATATCAAGCGTATCAACTTTTAAACAATTTCCTTCCCGGTTTAAAATACTATATATTACGAGGCTGCACAAAATATTACCTGTATCATTCCTAAAATCAACCTCTATCGTGAAGCGTCTTTTTTCTTCAGAAGATGCACAGGATAAAAAAGTGCTCAGGCAGGTAATAAAAGACAGTGATGCAAAATTTATCCGCTGGGCTTTGAACGCCATATTCAAATGGAAAAATGAGGATATCCCTGATCAGTTATGGCATATACATGGCACACACGACAGTGTATTACCCATACGCAATACAAAGCCTACGCATATTATTCAGAAAGGAGGGCACCTGATGGTAATGAGCAGGGCAAAGGAATTAAATCATATCCTTGAAAAATTATTGTTAGAAGGTATTGAAAAATGATCACTGGATATTTTTTTAGAGATAACCTGTTTTGCTATTAAACTTTAAAACCTGGTAAATCACTCCGTCTTCGACAAGCCTGTCTGCCGATAGGCAGGCTCAGACTGACAGCATCCTGTAGATTTTCAATGTTACTGTATGGTAAGATTACCATTGATCGTAAATTTCTTATTGGGTTGAACGGTTACTTTAGCGCCGGCCAAAACTGTTTGTGGAATATTTAATACACATTCTCCGTTTGAAATGGGATCAATAATGATCTCAGCTCCCGCAGGAAGGGTAGCAGGCGGTATAGCATTGTTACTCCAGTTAGCCGCAACATCCCAATTACCATTTCCGGTAAATGTATAACCGATGGGGCCATTGGAACCGATCCTGTATACAGCATTTGCAGAAAGTGCAACCGCATATAATTCTCCATCTTCTGTTTCTCCAAAATCTGACAGGTTATTTGGTGAAAGTGTTTGGATAGTGGTGGTAGCCGTGTGCGTTAGTGTATCATATTTTACTTTGAAAAATACACCGCTGTAAAAATCAGCTGCCACATAATATCCCCTGAAAGCAACATACGTATTTCCCCTGTAAACTGTTCCACCGGTTACAGCACCCGGACTGGGCGTAGGATAACTATGAACAGGAAAAATATAATTCGTGATCGGTCCTGCACAACCAATGCTTGTATTATAAACAGCACTTCCTTCATAACAACGCCAGCCATAGTTCACGCCATTTGTTGAATCTTTCGGGCGGTAATTGATCTCTTCCCATGAATCCTGGCCAACATCTCCGATCCACATATCATGAGTAACCCGGTCAAAACTCCATCTGAAAGGATTTCGTAAACCATAAGCGAATATTTCACTGCCAAAAGGATTGCTCAACGGAATGGTATAATAAGGAGCAATATTGGAAGTATTAACTGCAAAGCGAAGTATTTTCCCCAGTAATACATCCGGGCTTTGTGCATTATTCGGAACATCACCGGTACCGCCACCATCACCTGTTGATAAATATAAATAGCCGTCATTTCCAAAATGAAGTTCACCACCGTTATGATTTGCTTCATTCGGATGGGGTATGGTTATCAGTGTATCTTTTGATAAAGGATCGGCAACATTTGGATTTGCACTTACAGCATATCTTGCCAGTTGCAGGTCACCATTATTATTAGTATAATAAACATAGAACAAACCGTTCGATGCATAATTGGGATGAAAAGCCAAACTGAGTAATCCTCTTTCTCCTGATGTTTGAATACCTGTAACTGAAAGAAATGTTCCGATAAGCCCGTATGCCTTATTGTAAACCAGGATAGTACCGTCTTTCTGAACAATGAACATGCGGCCGCTGCCATCGCCGGCATTTACGAGTTGCATGGGTGAACTAAGCCCGGTTGTAATAACAGGTGTTAAAGACAACACAGGTTGTGCCACCGTAACATTGATAAATAATAAAAGGGTAACAGAAGTGATGGTAAAAAGGAATTTCATCAGATCATTATTGTAGTGAACCAGGCAGCTACTAATCAAATGCTACATCCCAGTGTCACAATTTGAATGCCAAAGTCAATATAGGGGCAGATGATCTCAAAATATTCAAACAATTCAATGGCGAAGTATGTCAACTGTTCCTGCGGTTTATTTTGAACCAGGCAATAGTTCATCCTGCAAAGGGAGGGAACAGTTTATTCATTGATAGAAATTCAGTGATTAATAAAAGAGAAATATTACTTCCTTAAAATCTAACGTAATACTTTATACCATTGATGGTCTGTAATTGACTGCCGCTTTTAACAGCTCCCTGGTATTCTTTTTTTTCAGTTGATAAATAATAAGTAAACATGGCCCTGTCAATACTTTTTATCCTTCCCTTAATGATCTTGTCGTCATAAGAGGCATAGTAGGTTAATGGGGTTGAACCAACAGATTTTAATTTACCCTTGAAAGATTCATTATCGTATGAAGTGTACCAGTCAAAATTAACCGGGCCTACATTCTTTATTTTTCCACTCAGCAATTCAT
>JANNBU010000312.1:0-4824 GCA_031385805.1 Ferruginibacter sp. | reverse complement strand
CCCATTTGTTTTGTAAACCCATAAGCAGATTCTGCTTTTTGTAATAAACTGGTTTCTGTTACCGGAATTTCAACCGGGTTTCCATAAACGGTACAGGAAGAAGAAAAAACAAAATGGGGAACATTGAATTCCGAAGCACAGCGTAAAATATTTATCAGGGAATTCAAATTATTTTCAAAATACAATAATGGATTTTCAACCGATTCACCCACCGATTTATAAGCAGCAAAATGAATGATACCTGCTATATCAGGATTTTCCTGGAAGATGGCATGGGTATCATCAAAAATGCAAAGGTCTACTGTATAGTTTTTTACCCTGGTTCCGGTTATTTTTTCAACCCCTTCCAGTATATTAACCTTACTCCTGCTGTTATTATCTGCAGAAATTACGTTAAACCCGTTTTGAAGCAGATCAACGATCGTATGAGAACCTATATAACCACAACCCCCGGTAACCAATATCTTTTTCATTTTTGAAAGGTAAATTTTTTTTGTAAGGCAAAGAAAACTAAATGCATGTTAAGATGTAGAGATCTTATGAAGGCAATAGTATAAAAGTACTCAGGCAGCCGCTACATAAATATATTGAGGATAAAATAAATAAAGGCTGCAAGCAGCGCACTAACCGGAATGGTTAGAATCCAAGCCCATAAAAGGTTTACAGTTACACCCCATCTTACTGCAGATAAACGTTTAGTAGCCCCAACGCCGATGATAGAACCCGTAATGGTATGAGTAGTACTAACAGGTATTTTTAATGCTTCTGTTACGAATAAAGTAATGGCGCCCGCTGTTTCCGCAGCTACACCTTCAAAAGGGGTAACTTTTGTGATCTTGGTACCCATAGTTTTTACAATTTTCCAGCCACCACTCATGGTGCCCAATGCAATAGCGGAATAACAGGCCAATGGCACCCAAGTTACCATGTGGTCAAGGCTGTAAACAGTAGGGTCATAAGCGATCAATGCTACCATGATGATCCCCATTACTTTTTGTGCATCATTGCCACCATGTCCAATACTAAATGCAGCAGAAGAAACCAATTGTAATCTTTTAAACCAAAAGTTAGCCCTGTTGGCATTCAATCCGTTTAAGAAAAGTGTAAATGAAGCCATAATAACTATGATACCTGCAAGCAACAACCATTTGAAATTGGAGGAATGGAAAATTACTTTTAAAATATAAAAGTCGAAATGTGTTTTTAACCTGGCTTCATCAAACACCATATTATAATAAAGGAACAAGCCTACTAAAATAAAAATGGTAAATGCAATGATCTTCGGCATCCATCCTTTTCTGAAAGAATGAATGAACCAGAGGGAGATGATAAAAGCGATTACCATTCCAACGATGGGCGCAAGAAAAATAAACGCAACTGTTTTAATGATAGGATCTGGATTAACAGTGCTGATACCCCCATAAGCTATAGCAGCTCCGGAAAATGCACCGATCAATGTATGTGAGGAGGAGGAAGGTATACCAAACCACCAGGTAAGCAGGTTCCAGAAAATTGCTGCCACGAGGCCTGAAAAAATTACAAGCAACATATCATGGCCATATACTATATCCGTCTTTACTGTTTTTGCGATCGTATTGGCAACCCCGTGGTCCTTAAAAATAAAAAATGCTACAAAGTTGAACATAGCTGCCCATATAACAGCCTGTGCCGGGGTAAGCACTTTGGTAGAAACCACAGTTGCAATAGAATTGGCTGCATCATGAAAACCGTTGATAAAATCAAAGATCAATGCCAGTGCAATAATAACGATCAGGAAAGTCATAAATTGGTATTAATAACACGAATTATTCTATTACCGGCTGCCTCATATTATGATTCGTGTAATTCGTTTTTAAAATTCGTGTTATTTATATTAAGCGTATTTGATGATAATGGATTCGATCACATTCGCTGCATCTTCACATTTGTCTGTAACGATCTCCATGATCTGATAGATCTCTCTTTTTTTGATAACTTCTTTTGCATCCGGCTCAGTAGCAAATAATCTTTCAATACTCATATCAAAAATATCATCTCCCTGGTTCTCTATACTGTTGATGGCAACCAGTGCATCAGTTATCTGGCGCATGTTCTTCATATTACGGAGTTCGGTAACTGCTTTATATACCTGTAAACAGCCCAGTGCAATCAGGTCGCCCATTTTCTGGATGCCGATATCATCAGGATTTACATGGTAGAAGTTGATCTTTTTTGCAGAAGCATAAATATAATCAGCAATATCATCGAGTGCTGTGGCAAGATAATGGATGTCTTCCCGGTCAAAAGGGGTAATGAAATTCTTTCCAAGTTCGGTAAAGATGCGGTGAGTAAGTTCATCATTTACATGTTCCATGTCCTCGATCTCTTTGATCAGTTTACCCCGTTTTTCAAAATCCGGTTCATTGACCACTTCCTTTAATTTATTCCCCATTTTTACCAATACTTCCACAACATTTTCAAACAGTTGATAAAACACCCTGTCTTTGGGTAAAAATATTTTTAAGATAGTATTGAATGCCATGGAATAATTATTTGCTGCAAAAATAGAATTATACACTGCGTATTGCCCATAAATATAATTGGTAATAATTTCTTAACACAGAAATAATATCAGAAATACTGACTTTTCAGCCATTAACTTATACGCTATATTCCACTTTTAACAGATCTGGTAACTTTTTGGTAACATAGGGGTAACATTTCCGTAACTTTTGGTTAATCTTCCGGTAACATGCAAATAGTCTCTTTGTGCCAAATATGAGCGGCATGAAATTACTTACTTTATTGATTGGATTTTTATCAATTTCTTTAGTTACCAATGCACAAAACGGCCAGGTAGAAGGGAAGATCACTGATGCTAAATCGGGAGCTAAACTCAGTGCTGTTTCAATAACAATAGAAGGGGGTACATCAGGGATTGCATCAAATGTGGATGGTAATTTCGTTGTAGTATTAGCAGCGGGTAAGAAATATTCTATAAAATTAAGTTCAGTAGGTTACCAGACAAAAGTACTTGATGAAGTTGAAGTATTGGCAGGAAAGACAGTAAATCTGGATATTGTTCTGGATCCTGTAGCTAAAACTCAGGAGGCCGTTGTGATCCGTTCCACATCAAGAAAAGAAACTACCGCTGCTTTAATTTCATATCAAAAAAATACATCAGTTGTAGCACAGGTAATAAGCGCAGAAGCAATCAGAAGATCGCCGGATAAAAACACAGGGGAGGTTTTAAAAAGAGTACCGGGCACTTCTATCCAGGAAGGAAAATATTTGGTGGTGCGTGGATTGGCAGACCGTTATAACCAGGCAATGCTGAATGGCATTTTATTAAGCAGCACCGAGCCTGATCGTAAAACTTTCAGCTTCGATATTTTACCTGCTTCGATGATAGATAATATTATCATCAAAAAATCATTTATCCCCGAACTTCCTGGTGAGTGGGCAGGTGGATTGATACAAGTCAATACAAAAGATGTTCCCGCGAAGAACTTTTTAAATGTACAGATCGGTACCGGTTTCAACACACAAACAATTGGCAAAGATTTTTACAGTTATGAAGGAAGCAATACTGATTGGTTGGGTTATGACAACGGAGCCAGGGGACTGCCGGCGGGTTTTCCAAAAAAGGCTGAATTTGCCGCACTCGGGAATGCTGCAAAAACAGCTTATGGAAAACAATTCACAAATACCTGGACAGCAGAAAAAAACAGTTCCAATACAACCCCCGTTCTTAATCAGAGTTTTTTGATCAATGGAGGATTTAATAAAAAACTTGGCAGTAAAACCAAACTGGCAGCCATACTTGCCGTTAATTATAACAGGAGTAATAAAAGAACAGCATTTGAAAACCAGGTAAACCTCTTTCAGAACAATATTGCCAGCCTGAACTTTGATTACTATAATAATAAATATAGTAAGGAGATACTGGCGGGTGCATTGGCAAATATTACATTGCAGATAGGAAACAACAGCAAAATATCATTCAAAAATATGTTGAATGTAAACACAACAAATTACACAACGATCAGAACAGGAAAAGATTTTGAATCAAATTCAACAACCGGCGATAATGTCAGAGCTTCGGAACTTGCATTTAAAGCGAATACCTTTTTCAATACGCAGCTTACCGGTGAACACAATATCAAGAAGTACGATGCAAAGTTTCATTGGTTCGGCAGCTTTAATATTTTAGACCAGTATATTCCCGATCAGCGCCGCATTCAATATAACCAGGATGATCCAACAGATCTGAATTCTCCTTATTCATTGTTGATCGGGGCATCAAAATCTTCTCAGAAAAGCGGGAGCAGGTATTATGGTTTCCTGAATGACTATGTATACACAGCGGGTGGCGATCTGAGTAAAAGTTTTATATTAAAAGAATTGTCCCAAACCATCAAAGGAGGTTATTTTTTCCAGGTTAAAGACAGGCTATTCGATTCAAGGCCATTTGCCATTTATCTTCCTTCAGATAATCCCGCATTACGTCATTTAAGTGCCGATAAAGTTTTTGCAGCAGAAAACTTTGGTACAGGTTTCGATAATCAATTAGCCTTTAATGAACTGTCGGGTTCGAGCTACCGTTATATTGCCAATTCAATTTTAAATGCCGGTTTTTTGCAATTTGATAACCAGTTATCAAATAAGATCCGTGCAGTTTGGGGATTGAGAATAGAAAATTTTGACCAGGTTATTGGAAGTATGAATAAGAATGATTCACGCCACGTATACAGTAAAGTAACTGATTATTTGCCCGGACTTAACCTTACTTATAAATTAAATGGTAAAGCAAATGTGAGGTTGTCTGCATCACAAACAGTTATA
>JANNBU010000303.1:0-48697 GCA_031385805.1 Ferruginibacter sp. | reverse complement strand
CAACCAGTAGGAGAACAGTTATAGGCTGCGTTAACAACAAAAGTATTACATCCTATTACTATCTCCTGATTTCCACAAGGCAGGTTTTGGTAGGTGGCGCCACTATCAAGACTATATTGTTTGAATGCCCAACTACTTCCTACGCAAGTGCAGCAGGTCTTTATAAATACATCATATACGCCGCTGCTGTCGAAGCAGCCATTCGGGAAACTGGCAGTGGTCCATAAATGATGCAACCCGAGGCTTAAGAACCCAGCCGGTATCGTTATAGCGCCATTGCCCGAATATATTAATGTACCCGCCGGTTTAATTCCGTCAAACCATTGTACAAAATAATTACTGAGGTTTGGTAATTGGGCTAAAGGAATGGTAATATTTTTGTCGGAACAAATGGTATCGCAGCCTATAGGGAATAACTGCAGGCTGGGCGCAGGATTGATATTTATGAAATTACTCGTTGCGCTGCAGCCCGACAGCAGGTTTGTGGCAGTGGCATAATATGAACCGGCAAGCGTTGTATTGATCACAGTACCAACTGCTCCTGTATTCCATGTGTAATTATTATTAATATTTGGAGATATTACACTTATTGTATTCAGGGAATTGGCACATAAGGTACCGGTGGCACTTATAGCTACATCCGGGTTTTTGTAAGTGTAAATACATAAACTGTCATAAGCAATACAGCCATTTGCATCTACAACCTGCAAATAAATAACAAAATTGGTATTGTTCACCAATATTCCGGTTGCAGTTGTAAACCCTGAAGTAGATCCGTTTGGCGAAAAGGTAATTCCACCGTTACTGCTGCTCCAGTTGTAAGTATATCCTGCATAATTTGTTGCATTCAGGTTGAAACTCCATGGATTTCCCGCGGGGTTGAAACAAACGGTTGAACTGGTTTCAATATTGGCTATAGGATCGGGGTATAATTTTACAACGGCTGTATCTGAAAGCATGGTACAATTGCAACCTGGCGTTGCGCCGGAAACAAAAACACTATACAATCCGTAGTCTGTTGCGGTGTAAGTGAAACTGGTTGCCCCTAAAATATTTACGCCATCTTTCTTCCACTGATAATTATAAATACTGCACATCGTATTGCCGTTGGGGTTGATACTGGCGGCTAAAGTAACCGAGCCTCCCCTGCAAATACTGGATGGGTTTAGTATTACCGTTACTATCGGCTTGGGATCCACTATTACGATCTGGCTGCTGGTAGCAACACAGCCATCCGGCGTGGTAACGGTTAGGGTGGCTGTAAAAAAGATAGGCGCATTCGTGTTATTGATATATTGGTGTTGTGGATTGCCGGCAGGGAATAAATAAGAATATGCCCCGTCGCCGAACTGCCAGACATAACTTGCATAACCCGGAGCTGCAATAAAATAAGTGATGCCTTCACTACAGGTAGGATTAGGATTTATTATAAACGCGGCATTGGGTATCACTACCGGCACCGATAACGTTTTGGTAGAAGTACAGGTGCCCTTGGTAACGCTCAATGTTATCACAAATGAGCCGCTGCTGGTTGGTGTCACGCTCTCACTGGTAGTATTACCCAGCGTTCCCGTATACGTTCCGCCGGTGATAGACCAGGTATAGGTTGCTCCTGTAGCATTGGGATAATAACTTGAATTATCGCTCATGGACAAGATGCCCGTGTTGCAATCATAACTTGCGATGATGTCGGCAACGACTGGTACATCTACCGGGCCGCAGCGGCTGATACAGCAGGTATCGTTTAATCCTGATCCAGGATTAAATACCAGCGTCTTTGTTGCGATACATGCCGTATACTGGCCCGCCATGGGGTATTGGTGAACTGCATTCAAAGTAGGCAGGCTTTCAGATGTACCATCGCCATAACAATAATTTATAGGGAAGCCGCCAGTGGGCGTACCGACACCGGTATAAAAACCCGTAAAGTTCGTTGGACTGCAGCCGGTATAATTATAGTTGATACCAAAAGTTATGCTGGCGCAATTAGGCGTGGTGCAACAGAAATAGATATGTTCCGGTATACACACTTCATTGGATGTTACACGACAACCATTGGAACAGGTAGCAACAGCTTTATAACAACCCAACTGTGTTGCGTTGTAGTTAGCACTGTTAGCACCGGATATGGCCCCGTAGGATCCACCAACGGGTTTAAAGAACCATTGTATAGTTGCAGTGCATGGAATAGTAAGTTCCAGTTGGGAAAGTGGTATGCTGAAACTGCTCAGGTTACAATTGCTCACCATGCATGGCGGGGCAATCACATACCGGTAGCCGTCGGGGAAAACTGTAATTGATTTTGTAACAGGACAACTGCCTCCGGCAGTGCCATTTACTGTAACGGTATATACGCCGGGAGTCGTAACATTTAAAAGAGCTTGATTCGTAGAGCCGCCAGGCATCCACAAATATGTTTGTCCACCGGGGAATGCAGTTAACGTATACCCGATACCGTCACTGATGCAATTCCCTGTTTTGGTTATACTCACGGCAATGGGTAGGGTAACTGTTATGTTCGCTGAAGCAGTTCCACCGCAATGACTCACACTCAGCACACCGGTATTGGTACCATTGCCATGCCATAATATGTTTACACTTGGGGTTCCCTGTCCCGATTGAATAGTTCCCAGGTTGGGATTTACAATGTTCCAGGTATATACGATCCCCGGTATGGGGCTTACTACTGTATAGTTGACCACCTCATCAATACAAACCGTTGTTTTGGGAGCAGATAGAACAGGTGGCGGTGGATTATTGACAGTGGCGCTGATACTTGTTTGTGCACAAGTGTATTTACACTGTTGTGTGGCAGTAACTATATATGGACCGGTTCCGGTAAAAGACAAAATGATCGTATCCTGTATGGGGCCTGGATTATTCAATACCGTTGTGCCGGCAGGATAGGTCCAGGTAACAGGCATATCATTAACATTACTGGTCACCCAAAATTTTACAACCGTTCCGGGACAGGCAACATTAGCGCTTTGGAAAATGTTTAGTACCGGTAAAGGAGCTACCACAATGATAGCCTGCTGGGGGCTGTTACAAAATGCTGATCCTACCTGGGTAGCGGTAACTGTAAAGGTTCCCACTTGCGTAGCTGTCCATGTATTTGAAATGCTTGGGGTGTTGGTTGCTGTTGTAGGCCCCACAGTATTGATATTCCAGTTAAAATTTCCTGGAGGGAGGGTGGTAAAAGCCGAATTACAGGAAACACAACTGGTACTAGGCCCAACAATACTATATGCAGGGCGCACTACAATCGTTTTGGTTGAAGTACCCTGGCAATTTCTTAAACTGTCAATATAATTACAGGTTATCGTATAAGTGCCCGCTGCTGTAAAAGTTACTCCAAAAGCCGGTGTGTTCAGGAATGTTCCATTGGTGATAATTGCAGCAGGTACAACACTCCAGGTATAAAAAACACCGGGTAGCGTTGGTAACGTATAGGTTGAAGCTGCATTCACACAGACAATATTATTTCCCTGGATAGGCATTCCGTTGTAAAGAATTTTTTCTACCAGGCTTGTTGTGTTTCCGCATGACCCTGCGCAGGCCGCAGGGATCGTAAGTGTAACAGTAGGATAGGTTATGGAAGGATTGAGGAGGTTCCATACCACTTTTATACAACTGCCCGTACCTATAACCGTTCCGCCTATGGCCGACCAGGTGTAAGATGAACAACCCGTGATAGAGGAACAATAAGTAACCGTATCGCCTGCGCAAAACATTTTTCTGCAATCAGGTGTCAAAATTTGCAATCCTGTACTATTGTCAACAGTTATGGTATCATAATATGTATTTGAACAACCACAATCATATCCTGCTTTCGCATTGCTTACTGTTAAAGAAACAATATAGGTACCAGTATTTGGGTATGCATGCGAAACGCTCATTCCGCCGTTTTGGGTGTTCCCATCTCCAAAATCCCAGTACCAACTGGTGTAAACACCTAATGATGTATTCGTAAAAATTATCGGCTGGTTTTTACAAACGGTATCGCCTGTGTTCTTTGTAAATAAGGCTTTGGGAGATTTGGTTAAACAAACACTTTGCGTTAACACTTTAAAACAACTGCTATCGGCGTTAAAGATGGTAACTTTTATGGTACCCAGTGTTCCATTACCCCAGGTAACGTCTATATATGACAGTGATGTTGACAGGGTTATAAGAACAGGCCCGTTGATGGTTCCGCCGGTAACATCCCATACATAAGTGAACCCCGGACTAATTCCCGGCACCACCTGGATCTTGTTAGTGCTATACTGGCACATGGTGGCACCTGCCGACGGTTGTCCAGCAGTTCCATGTTGGCAATCCGGTGATTCGCAATTAAACTTTGCGAACTGTAATTCAAAATCGGGACAGCATGATTGTGCTTTTATTTGTTTAGTTTCTGCAAGGGAAAAAAATAGCAAAAAAAGATAGAGGGGTAGAAAAGACTTTCTCATAAACAATACAATTAAAGAGATGACCAATGAAGTTCGGTATAAAGAAGAAGTCTAATATATTAATAATAATTTAACATTCCTATTTTTTTTTGAACACATTGCATTGCCTGATAGCTTTTAGGCTGCCAGATTGCGACTTGATTGGTAATACTTACACCGGTCAACCTGTCCGGATAAATTCAGGAAGATCTGGAGACTTGAAGAGACACAAGTAATCCTGCGTAACACGTGAGCCAGTTGGGGTTAAAAACATGCAATTTCAAATAATGTAGTATGTTTATCCTTAGATTAATAATAAAAAAACTCACATGAAAATTAAATCATTGCTTTTCTGTTTATCTGCTTTTGTATTGTTGAATAGCCTCAGTTCATGCATAAAAGCACCACCGGATCCCGTTGAACAATTCTGTAACAATTTAAATGGGCTGCGTGCTCATCCCTTTACGGCCGTTACACAAGGCCAACAGATTGATATTTCCGCAGATTATCTTGATGGCGCTGACTATTACTGGAGCGGCCCGGGAAATTTCACCAGTTATGCTGCAAATAATACAGTCTCAACTTCTGCAAGTTTAAGCGACCGTGGCTGGTATTATGTGAGGATATCCAGTGTGGATTGCGCCGATGCACGTTTTGACAGTGTTTATGTAACCGTAAATTTTCCGCAGGGAAATCCATCCTGCACGCCAACAAACAATACTGCTACCTTTAGCGGGGCATTGATATTGGGAAATCAATCATTCAGTTTTATTTCTTTTGGAAGTGGTCCCGGTGGTTATACTGTAACAGCTAACAGCCCGAACGGGGATATGACTCTTACTATGTCGGACTATTGGAACTCCCACGATTTTGAAGATGGCATTTATTATACAAACAGCACCCTTCCTGATGCAATAAACAAAGTACTTATTACTGATGTGAACCAAAGTATTTTTTGGACTGCTGAACCAAATAAACCTGTTTATATCAACCATGTTGGAGGAAAAAGAAGGATTACTTTCTGCGGGATCCAGTTTTCGGGAACATGGGGAAGTTCATTATATACAACCACAGTTAATGCTCAATTAACGCAGCCATAGCTGTTAATTTCTCATAACTGGCAAGTGATCCTTCAGCTTTATGGAATAAATACTGAAATTATTGGCGGGAACACTTGCCAGTTGGAGAATTACATTATCCTGTATGCATTTTAGAAACCGGTAAAAAACAACCGGAAGCAATTATGTTGTATCAAAAGGCAGGATATACGATTACTAAAAATTACGGGCAATATGAAAATATTGAAAATAGTGTGTGTATGATGAAAGCTATTTTATAAAAGGAAGATCGCAAAATAACCTTACCGCAGGCTTACCCGGCACATCTTTTTTCGGGAAGCAAATACTAAAAAATACCAGGATATTTTTAAATTTGTGTATGCCAATTATTAAGACTCCCGATCAGCGGCTTCGTGTCTTTATCAGTTCAACTATCAATGAACTGGCAACTGAACGAAAAAAAGTTCAGGGCATCGTTGAAGGCATGAAGTTAACCCCTGTTTTTTTTGAGTCCGGCTCCAGGCCACACCCACCCAGGGATCTATACCGCTCCTACCTCGATCAAAGCGATGTGTTCATAGGAATTTACTGGCAAAGTTATGGTTGGGTTGCCCCGGATATGGAAATTTCCGGACTGGAAGATGAGTGGCGATTATCAAATGATAAACCTAAGCTCATCTATATCAAAGATGCGGAAGAAAGAGATCCCAAATTAGAAGCGCTTATTAAAGATATACAGGATAGCAGCGTAGCCTGTTATCAAAAATTTGAAAATGCGGAAGATCTTGCTGAATTATTAGCAAATGACCTGGCCCTTTTATTGACGGAACGGTTTCAATCTTCTGAAATAAAAACAGAGGAAATTAAACCAAAGACAAATCTTCCAACATTACGGAGTGAAATTATTGGAAGAGTAAATGAAATAAAAACCATCAAAGAAAAATTCCGCATTCCTGAATTAGGGATCATTACACTCATAGGACCGGGCGGAACTGGAAAAACAAGATTGGCGTTGGAAATTGGGAAAGAATTATTGGCTGATTTTAAAGACGGTGTTTATTTTGTTCAATTAGCGAGTATAACAGAAAGCGCCAGGGTACCGGGGGTTATTGCCCAAACAATGGGAATGAAAAATAATGGCATTACAGATGTAGAAAATTGGGTGCTGGATTATTTGTATGATAAATCTTTGTTTCTGATACTTGATAATTTTGAACAGATTGCAGATGCCGGAATTTTTGTTTCCGATATTTTAAATAAATGTCAACAGGTTAAAATTTTAGTTACAAGTCGCACACCTTTATATATCCGCAATGAGCATATATTTTCTGTTGATCCGTTGGAAATAAAACCATTTAATGAGAACGGGAACAGCAAACATTCAGGTGCAGTTAGTTTATTTCTGCAACGTGCTATGGAATCAAATGCTTCGATAACCTGGAATGAAGAAAATTTAAAAGCAGCATATTCTATTTGTTATAAATTAGACGGACTGCCGTTGGGTATTGAATTAGCGGCTGCCAGGTGCAGGCATTTGGATCCTGTACAATTAGATAAAAAAATGGAAAATATACTTGATACCATCACTTCCGGTCCCAGGGATTATCCAAAAAGGCAACAAACTTTACGCAACACCATTCAATGGAGTTATGACCTGTTGGAACCCGCCGATCAACGTTTGTTCAGGAGGTTATCCGTATTCATCAACGGCTGGAGTATTGATGCAGCGGAAAAAATCTGTTGGGATGCCTTTAATGAAAAAGACAACCTGCAGCAATGTATCGAACACCTGGAAGATTATGGTATGATAGTTAAACTGCCATCAGAAAATGAATACAAAAGCCACAGGCTCCTGCAGGTAATAAAAGAATATGCATTCGAAAAACTTATCCAGGCAAATGAAGCAGAAACATTAAAGCTCCTGCATTGTAATTATTACCAGCAGTTGGCACAGTCTAATACCCAACAGATATTGATGAGCCCGGCAAGTTTAAGTCATTTAACATTCAGGGAAGATTATGAGAATATAGTAGGAGCCTTACATTATGCAATGAATGCGCAGGACCAAAAAAAGACCTGGTCATTGATCAATTCCCTGAATGCATTGTATATGATCACAGGAGAAATCGGGTTTTTATTTGAATGGTTGGAAAGGGCAAATATTAAAAGTGATCCGGAGAACATTGAAATAATGTTGGCGAATAATTCAAAATTTGAGATCGCCATTAGTTTATTATTCGCAGGATTTACGCGGTCAACAACCGGAAATTTCCAGGAAGGGCTTAGGGACCTGATGATCTCCCGGCAATTTTCCAAAGAATCAGCGATCCCACAAATTGAGTCTTCTGCTTTATTGTTTATGGGTATCGCAAATATTACTACCGGCTATTTTGATAATGCGAAAACGTTATTGTTAGAATCCATAGAACTTAGTAAACAATGTGACCAGGTTGCCATAAGGCTTAGTGCAGAAATAACGTTGCACGTGGTTTATGTAGAAGAAAATAAAACAGAAAGGGCAGTAAAATTAATGGACAAGACCATTGCAGAAGTGCATTCAGGTTTTATGCCCTTAGTTCAATCGTATGCGCTTTATCAAAGAGGGTTTTTACATTATTATATGCAGGAGTATGAGCAGGCAAAACTGCGGTTCGAGGAAAGTATCAATCTGAATAAGAAATACAATTTAAATTCAAATGCCTCATTTCCTTTGATTGGAATTGCGATGATCTATACCGAACTGGATGTACAGGAAATTGCTTTATCCAGTTTTCGCAATTCGTTGGAATGTTTGAGAATTTCAGGAAGCAATGTAGAGTTTGAATGTTTTAAATATGCAGTTTGCCATTACTTAGCTAAAACGGCTCAAACCGAAAAAGCGCTGCGCTTATTTGCATTCATTATGAACGAATACAGCAAAAAAAAATTCAGGCCATGGATCACGATGCGCATTTGTATAGATTATGCAGAACAAATATTACTCACAACATATAGTGCTGACGATCTTAGCGGATACGTTGACCGTGCCGGAGAATTAAGCCGCGAAGAGATTTATGCAATGGTAAATTAAGGATTTAAATATTCAGACAAAACCGGAAGAAACGCAGCGTTTCAATTGCCACAATTGTCATTTAAAAAAAGAGTATGAAAAAACTAATTGGAATTTGCATACTATCTATCTGTTTATTTAGTTGTAAAAAGAACGATTGCGATCCGACAGCTTGCGATATTCAAAAAACGTATGCCGAAAACGCAATAAAAGTTTCTATCATAAATGGAGTTTGGGGAACTGTTTCGTCAATGGAAGGAGACTGTATGCCAATGGTTCCTCCGGCTACTAATACCTGTAAGCACTGTCCCGTAAAAAGAACTGTCAGGATATATGAATACACTTTGCAAAGTCAGGCCACACCCTCAGGAAATTCACAAATATTCTTCGATAGTTTCAGTACACAATTAGTTGCACAGGTTGTTACAGATGATGAGGGATTCTTCCAGGTAAATATTCCTCCCGGGCATTACAGCATAGTGATCGTAGAGGACGGTAAATTGTATGCAAATGGTACTGATGGACAAGGAGGGTTAAGCCCAATTACCTATTCAAGCGGGTTACAAAAAGTAAATCTGACAATGACTTACAAAGCTGTTTTTTAATTTGAGCATCAGCAACGGACATGCTGCGAGGAATAGTTTCACACGATAATTAACGATACAGATCCAGGTTATTTCCCTCAAAAACGATATGAATTAAATGTTTCTGAGCCGAATAATGATATAATCGGCTCATGGCTTATAATTGGCAATATTTCATTTATGATGGAAAATACTTTCTCTAAATGTTATTTTAGTGGAAATATTTATCCATTTGTTGCCGATACAGCTTTTTGATAGAAAACATTTGCACTGCTGGCTTAAGTAATGATTATTTAATAGAAATAATTTACCAATATTATCGTTATAATGGAAAATATTTACTAATTTGGCATCTTAATGTCGTTATAATGGAAAATATAATGCCTGAGGGCAGACAAGTTTTACCAATACAACTTCAGGAAGTGGTTTTTTCTTCCAGTGACCCCAAATTAAGCAAGCAAATATCTAAACTCGAAAAATCAGGCAAACTAAGAAAGATTGCTGCACGTATTTATTCACCCAATTTTACTGATAGCCCGGAGAGTATAGTAGGACGAAACCTATTTGCTATCCTGGGTAAGTTGTATTCGGGTTCAATACTTAGCCATCGGTCAGCCTTGGAGTTTAAACCAACATCTGCCGGGCATATCTTTCTTACTTACACATACACAAAAAAAATAAGCCTTCCCGGTGTTACGCTTCGCTTTATGGAAGGGCCCGGGCCGATAGAAGGTGATAATCCTTTCTCCGGTGAATTGTATGTTTCACAATTAGAAAGAGCATTACTGGAAAATCTACAGGTTTCCAGGCAACCCGGCCCTCAATCTAAAACCGTTACGCTACCTGAATTAGAAGATCGGCTGGAACAGGTAGTGCGGGTTAAAGGTGAAGCAGGTTTAAATGAACTAAGAGATAAGGCAAGGATAATAGCAGAGAGGTTGGGTATGAAAAAAGAATTTGAAAAACTGAACAAACTTATCAGTGCATTACTTACCACCAATCATTCTAAAATATTATCCTCCCCATTAGCCGTAGCAAGAGCATTTGGTAATCCTTATGATCCGGCACGATTACCATTGTTTGAAAAACTGTTTATTGAGCTTAAACAAATGGAGTTTAAAGATCTGCCGGAAAAAAATACATCCGATAAATCGTTCAGAAACTTCGCTTTTTTTGAAGCATATTTTTCCAACTACATTGAAGGAACAGAATTTGAACTGGAAGATGCCAAAAAAATTATTGAAACAAATACACCCATGCAAAATCGTGATGAAGATTCTCATGACGTATTAGGTACTTATAAACTGGTAAGCAACAGGAATGAAATGAGCATTACACCAGGCAAGCCGGAAGAACTCATAAAAATACTTTTATACAGGCACCAGGTTTTATTGAGTGCAAGAACTTCTAAAAAACCGGGTCAGTTTAAAGATAAAAACAATAGAGCTGGAGAAACACATTTTGTTGATCATACGCTGGTAAAAGGAACATTAATAAAAGGATTTGATTTTTACCAGGCATTGACTGATCCATTTGCAAAAGCGATCTACATGATGTTCCTCGTAAGTGAAGTGCATCCATTTTTAGATGGAAACGGAAGGATAGCAAGAGTAATGATGAATGCCGAGCTGGTAAAACACGGGCAAACAAAAATCATTATACCAACTGTTTACCGGGACGATTATATGCTTGCATTAAGACTGATAACAAGACAGCAAGACCCATCCGCTTATGTAAAGATGATGATGCGTGCACATGAGTTCAGCTCAACCATTAAAGGTGATGTAATGGATGTAATGGAAAAACATTTGGACGCATCAAATGCTTTTAGAGAACATGATAAGGCGAAGTTGAAAAT
Organism: Ferruginibacter sp.; assembly: GCA_031385805.1. Classification (GTDB taxonomy): domain Bacteria; phylum Bacteroidota; class Bacteroidia; order Chitinophagales; family Chitinophagaceae; genus Ferruginibacter. The sequence continues at coordinate 37,715 of JANNBU010000303.1, read as the reverse complement.
TATTCATGCGGAGGATAATTGATTCGAATTAGCAGACGGACAAATGAACTGCTGAATTATCAATATGCAGCCACAATTTTGCTAATGCATTGTTAGCGGTTGTTTTTTTCTAATTCAATTTACCTGGATTAGCCAAAAGTTATATCAATTTATTTCCACATCGCAAAATTTACTCTTTCTTCATAAGGAACGATATCTACTTTTTCTTTTCTTTGAATAATATTATTTATGATTGTTTTTAGGCCAGTTACTATATCGACAAACGCCTCGTCTTGATCGTGCCAATATTTGCTAATAACAGGTTTCATGTCTTTGGGTAATCCTTGTATTTTATCAAATAGGGAACCTTGCCAAACACAATCTCTTAAAATTATAGGTACAACAATACATTCACCTTTAGCATGCCTTTCTAAAGATAGAACTACTTCTTTTTCATAACAATAATCTGATGCCAAAAAGTCTGCTGAAATTAAAAAAACAATTATATCTGCATTGTTGATTTCATGAGTTATTGAATTTTCCCAATTTTGGCCTGGTAAAATTTTTCTATCATGCCAATCTTCAATGATTTTTATTCTTTTTAAAACGTTCATATGAATTTCGAATCTTTCTCTCAATTCTTCGTCTTTATGGGAATAGGAATAAAAAATTTTAACTTTCATCAATTTATTTTATAAACATGAGTTGATTAACAATGTTAATTTAGTTTCATTTGTATGTACAGTGCCAATTAAAAATAACCGCCAACTACAAATATGCAAATCTTTACCGTATTTTTCTTTTTTATATATTACGAATAAACCTCTATCAAACCGAAATATAGATAGTAACGAACAAAAATGGAGGTGCGAAAGGCCCATGGCTGGCGTGTCCAGGAAAACGACTGTAAGGAGTGATGTACACAGCATATTCCTCCAACTTCATACATAGATTAAAAGCTTTTTGTGCTCTCATTTTCCCAACGCCACCGTATAAAAGCGATTTCAGTTTAGATTCTGAATCCTTATAAGTCCTCACATTCTGGAAATAACCGGTCACAGCATTATAAGCGCCAAATAAAGTTCCTTTGTTAGTTTCCAACTGCTGACTTTCATTAACCATTGCATATTCATAAGCACTGTTACACATGCTTTCGAAATATGCTGATAGATCCTCCCGATAACCTGGAAAGAAAAGAATATCAGGAAACGCTTGATAGTAGCTACTTTAAGGGCAAAAAATTAGGGAGAACTCTAAAGTTTACACTTTGAAATTCTCCCTTTTTCGTGGGCCCACCTGGGCTCGAACCAGGGACCACCTGATTATGAGTCAGGTGCTCTAACCAACTGAGCTATAGGCCCTGTTATTTTTTAATAACAGGCAGCAAAAGTAAGTAAAAACAGTTATTCAATTACTGATTTTTTTATGAAATCTCAACGGGTGCTTTTTTGATTACCAGATCCTGAAATTATCGAAAATTGCACCTGCATATAAAATAATAGCTTACCTTAATAGTATATATAATTGCTGGCTATTTCAATTTCTATATGTTGAATCCGGAAGAAATCAGGGAACTACAGCTGAAAATTGCTGAAAATAATGACGACCATGCTTTTGGCCAGTTGTATATGTCATACATTCATAACCTTCAGCAATTTGCAAATTCAATCATCAAAAATCATGAGCTGGCTGAAGAGATCGTTTCAGATGTATTTCTAAAGATCTGGCAAAACCGGGCCAATCTTGGTAAAATTGAGAATTTCAAATTATACCTGTATATAAGTACAAAGAACACGGCACTTAATTATTTATCCAGGCACTTTCGCAGAGAGATCGTTTCATTAGATGAAATGTCTTTAAATATTCCCGCGGTTAGTTACAACCCCGAAAACCTCATGATAACTTCGGAGGCCGTTAAAAAAATTGAATTCGCCATTCAGAATCTTCCGCTCCGCTGCAGGCTTATCTTTAAATTAGCAAAAGAAGACGGCCTTAAATACAATGATATTGCAAAACTGCTTGATATTTCTGTAAAAACAATTGACAACCAAATGGCGATCGCCTTAAAAAAGATCAGCAGCACCATCAGCTTTGAATTTAAAAGAAATCCCAAACCGCTTTCCAACGGATAGTCTACATTAAGAAAATATTTTTTCGGCGCCTTTAGTAGATTGTAGATTTAATACTGTCTATAGTATACTGCATGGAACAAAGTACAGAACGTATATGGAATCTCATGGCCAGGAAATTTTCGGGCGATGCTACTGCTGAAGAGCTGGCAGAACTGGAATTACTCCTGCTTCAAAGTCCGCAGGAAAATTATTCCATGGAGATCCTCCTCGATCTGTGGAACAGCAAGCCGGAATTAAACAGGCAATATTCTGAAAATAAATACAAAGAACTAATACTTCGTATGCGGCATACAGGGATCGACGAAGGAAGGTTTACAAATAATGATGAGCACATCGTGGGTGACAATGAGACAAAGCCCAACAAATCAAAAAAATGGTTTTTATGGGCCGGTTCATTTATAATAATATTTGGCCTGGCAGTTTTCTTTCTACTGCAGCATAATAAAGCTACCGGTAATACAAAACAGCCGGAAGTGCTTGCAAAAAATGAGATCAATACAAAATACGGGTCAAAAACAAACATCGTATTACCGGATGGCACTAAAGTATGGCTGAATGCCGGCAGTAAAATGACATACAATAAAGACTATGGAATTAATTTACGTGAAGTGAATTTAACAGGGGAAGCATATTTTGATGTTATAAAAAATCCGCAGAAACCGTTTATCATTCATACGAATAAGATAAATATTAAAGTTTTGGGTACAGCGTTTAATGTAAGGTGTTATCCCGATGAAAAAAATACAGAAACAAGCCTGGTAAGAGGAAGCCTGGAAGTAACGATGAAAGACGGCGGGGAAAAGATCATACTTAAACCCAATGAAAAACTCATTTTTAGCAACAATGAAAGCCTGCCTGTAATAACAAGCAACAACAATCCGGGTAAAATTATCCCCAATGTACCCGGGAATGTTTTTGAACTAAGCCATTTATCAGTATTGCCGCAGGATAGCTCAATAGTAGAAACATCCTGGGTTAATAATAAACTTGTTTTCAGAAGTGAAACATTTGAAGAAGTGGCACTTAAAATGGAAAGATGGTACGCTGTTAGTATCATATTTAAAAACGAAAAATTAAAAACGAAAAAATTCACAGGCGTTTTTGAAAATGAAACGATTGAACAGGCATTGAATGCATTACAACTAACAACTTCATTTGTATACAGGATAAGCGACGACAGCATTTTTATTTATAAATAAAAATTATAAACGAATCATATAATGCCAACTAACAACCAGGACAAACAATGCCAAACTTATACATATGAAAAATAACAAAGCCCGGAATGTGCTGATTATACGGGATCTTTTAAAAGTATTATTGTTTATGAAACTTACTATTACTTTCTTATTGTTAACAAGCCTGCAGTTGTCGGCGAAAGTCTTTTCCCAAAACAGAGTCACCCTCAATGTAAGGTCCGCCGGATTAAAAACTGCCTTGCTGCAAATTGAGAAAAAAAGCAATTTTCGGTTTTTATACAATGATGATGTGGTCAGGTCCACAGAAAAAGTTGACATTGATGCCAACAATACACTTGTTACAGAAGTGCTGGATAAAATCTTTAAAGGAACCAATCTTGGTTACCGGGTTTTAAATAATAACCTTGTTGTTATTACAGAAATAAATAAAACGATCAATGATATTGCCGTTTCAGGAAAAGTGAGTGCTGCAAACGGTGATCCGATACCCGGCGCAACTATCCGGGTAAAAGGTTCTGCGGGAGGAACCTTTACCAATTCAAAAGGGCAATACAGTTTAACGGTGCCCGAAGGATCTGTATTAATTTTTTCTTCCATCGGGTATGAAGATCTTGAAGTTTCGGTAGAGGGCCGCAGTACAATCGATGTTGTACTTAAATCGTCAACTAAATCTTTGGACCAGGTGATTGTGGTTGGATATGGAACGCAAAGAAAAATAGATGTTACCGGTTCTATCAGTTCTGTAAAAGGTGCCGAGATCAGTAAGCAGTCCTCACAAAACGCTGTTAGTTCTTTGCAAGGGAAAGTTGCAGGTGTACAGATCACAAATTCGGGTGCACCGGGAGCATCACCCACGGTGCGGATAAGGGGTGTTGGTTCTATAAGCGGCGCAAACCCTTTATATATCGTTGATGGAACAATTGTAAATGACATCAGTTTTTTAAATCCCAATGACATTGAAACAATTGATATTTTAAAAGACGCTTCCAGCCTTTCTATATACGGGGTAAGAGCTGCTAATGGGGTGTTGTTGGTTACAACTAAAAAAGGGGTAAGGGGCAAACCTAAATTAACTTATAATAGTTTTGTCGGAGCCCAGCTTGTTACCAACAAAGTGGAAATGGCAAGTGCAAAAAAATATGCAACATTGGTAAATGAAAAAATCGGAACACCTACTGTTTCTGAATATCCAACTACCGATTGGTATGACCAGGTATTAAGAACTGCCGCCATTACCCACAATCACCAGCTTGGGCTATCGGGAGGCACTAAAAAAATAACGTATAGCGGAAGTTTTGGTTATTATAATCAACAGGGATTGGTGGAAAAAAATGTTTACAATAAGATCACCGGAAGAATACAAACTGATTATAAAGCAACCAAAGACCTTAAATTCGGATTGCAGGCTGTTTACTATAATTACAGATCAACAGATATACCGGGTGGTATTTTTTACCAGGCTTATGTAGCGCCACCTATCATAGCCGTACGAAAGGCTAATGGCAATTACGGCGATCCTGCTGATTATAATGTAGGAAACTTCGCTAATCCCCAGGCTACTTTAGACTGGTACAATCAAAAATCAAAGGGCCATAGTATTACCGGATCGGTTTACGGGGAATATAAATTTTTAAATCATTTTACTTTCAGAACAAGTTTTGGTATAACCAGGGGGCAATACCAGTCAAGAAATTATGTAAGGAAAGATTCGTTAACAACTGTTCAGTTTACAACCGTAAGTAACCTGAGCCGCGACACTTCCAACGAAACAAAATGGGTTTGGGATAATACGATTACTTATGAAAAAATATTTAATAAACACCGGCTTAAAGTTCTTGCGGGGTACTCTTCTTCAGAAGATAAATTTATCAGAGACGGCTGGTCTGCATCAAATGTTCCGGATAATGGGGAAGGATCTTTAAAGATCAGTAATGGGGATCCGGCGAGTGTTAAATATTCATTGAGCGGCGATCAGGCTACTTTTATATCTTATTTTGCCCGCCTGAATTACGCTTTCAATGACAGGTATCTCTTAACAGCTACACTTAGACGTGATGGGTCTTCCAAATTTCCGGAAGACAACCGGTTTGATAATTTCCCGTCTTTTGGCGCAGGATGGATCATTACCAAAGAAAAATTTATGCAGGATCAAAAAATATTTGATATGCTTAAATTGAAAGGAAGCTGGGGTAAATTAGGAAATGCAAATATCCCGACAAATATATCTGTTGCAAGAGTAGATTCGGGAGGTATATATAATTATATATATGCCGGAACGGGCGGCATTGTATGGAACGGTGCAAATAATACTACATTCCCCCCAAAAAGCCTTTTCTGGGAAACAGTGAAAGAAACTGATCTGGGTTTGGAAATGTCTCTTTTAAAAAACAGGCTGTATATAGAAATGGATTATTATGACCGGACAACAGAAAACGGTATTTTTTCGCTGCCCGTTCTTGGTACTGTAGGGGCATCCAATAAATCTATACTTGGAAATTTTGCAACATATAATAATAAAGGATTTGAGGTTTCTGCAACCTGGAACGCTTCAACAAGAAGACTGAAATACAATATCGGGGTTAATGTTTCTATAAATAAAAATCGTGTTGCCGACATTGAAGGTGGAAGTACTGATCTTTACGGTGGAGGATTACCGGTGGCCGGTTATTTAACTACTGTTGCAAGAGTAGGAAGTCCCATAGGCGCTTTCTATGGATACGTGGTGGATGGAATTTTTCAAACAGATGGAGAAGCGGCCACTTCTGCACAGCCATTTGCAAAGGCGGGATATTTCAAATACAGGGATCAAAATGGCGACAATACTATTGATGCAAAGGACAAAGTGATCATTGGTAATCCCAATCCTAAATTTACTTATGGATTTAATTCAGGATTTGAATACCGCAAATTTGATCTTCAATTAGATATCCAGGGTGTTGCGGGAGTTGACTTATACAATGCAACAAAGGGAGTACGATATGGCAACGAAAATTATACCGAAGATTTTTACAAGAACCGCTGGCATGGAGTGGGAACTTCAAATGAATATCCATCAGCCAATTTAAACGGCCCGAACCTTGACCCCAACAGTTGGTTTGTTGAAAAAGGAGGATATATCCGTATCCGTAATGTACAATTGGGTTATACGCTGGGAAGATCTATGTTAGACAGATGGAAGATCCAAAAGGTTCGGTTTTATTTAAATGCACAGAATCCGTTTACTTATTTTAAATACAAAGGCTTTACACCGGAAATTGGCGGCGACCCTATGAATGCAGGGATTGACCTCAATGTTTACCCGCTATCTGCTACTTATAATTTTGGGGTGAATGTTATTTTTTGATAATGATAAATTTATATAATGAAAAAGCTCAATTCAATCAATAAGTCAAAAATACCCGTTGGCATATTATGCTGCTGCATTATTTTGATCTGTGGTTGTAAAAAATCTTTCCTGGAAGTTGAACCTATCGGTCAGCAGACCAGTGAAACATTTTTTGTAAATGCAAATGACGCCAATCGTGCAATAACATCCTGTTACGGCCACCTGAATCAATGGTTCGTTGCGGGCTTTGCACACCTTGCAATTACCAGCATTCCTTCAGATGATGCTGAAAGGGGAAGTGTACCGGGTGATGCAGGATTCCTGGACGACTTTGATAATTTTAGTTTTACCTCAACACAGTTTCTCATTGATGATTACTGGAGTGGACAATATGCCGGAATCAACTTATGCAATCAATCATTGGATAATATTCCTGGTATTAGTATGGATATCGCCATAAAAGAAAGGTTACTGGCGGAAGCAAAATTCATCAGGGCTTTCCATTATTTTAATCTCGTAAGAGCATTTGGAGACGTGCCTTTACTTAAGCGTGTACCCGTTACCGCAGAGGAGCTAAACCCGGCCAGGGCGCCCAAATCAGAAGTGTATGCATTTATTGAAACAGATCTGAATGAAGCCGCAACCATATTACCGGTTTCTTATCCTGCTACAGAAAAAGGCAGGGTAACTAAAGGAGCAGCTTTTGCTATGCTGGCTAAAGTGAAAATGTATGAAAAGAAATGGGCAGAAGTGCTGGCATTAACCGGGCAGGTGCAGGCATTGCCTTATTCACTGGCAACTGATTTTAATGCAATGTTCCGGATCTCGGGTGAAAATAACAGCGAATCAATTTTTGAGGTACAGGCAAATGCCATAGGAAACGATTGCGGAACATATTGCCAGTATAGCGAAATACAAGCAGTACGGAACCAGTTTGGATGGGGCTTTAATATACCAACGAGTACCCTGGAAGCTGCCTTTGAACCCGGTGACCTGAGAAAGGATGCTACTTTATTGGTGAGAGGACAAACTACAGTTGAAGGAGATCTTATTGTACTAATTGCTTCCAATCCTATGTACAATAAAAAAGTATATGTGCCAACAAGTGTAACCAATCCTTGTGGATATGGATATGGCAGGGATCAAAACAGGAGATTATTGCGATTGGGTGAAATATATCTGATCCGTGCAGAAGCTGCCAATGAATTGAATGATACCACAGAAGCAAAAATATATTTAAATGCAGTACGCAACAGGGCAGGCTTACCTTCCATTGATGCAGTAAGTCAATCAAATCTCCGAACAAAGATCTGGAATGAAAGACATATTGAATTGGCAATGGAAGATGATCGCTTTTTTGATATGGTGCGCCAGGGGAATGCCGGCCAAACATTAAGGGCACTGGGAAAAATGTTTGTTGATGGGAAGAATGAGATTTTTCCTATCCCCGACAAGCAAATTACTTTAAGCGGAGGCAAACTGATTCAAAACCCAAATTATTAATTTTTTTATTAACTAACAGAAGCAAAAAATTGATATTCGGGGCACAAAATTTGAAGACGATATATAGTTAGTGATATATAGTTAGTAATAAGGAATCCGCGGATGAGTTTAAGTATTGAAATATTTATTATCATTAAATATAAAAAAAATTATACTACAAATTGCAATAGGAAATAAAGGGTCTCCATTATTCATTATAATGTGGGATATTTAAATAATAAACTTTAATAATTAAAAACAATAAAAAACAAATAGTATGAAACAAACAATCAGTTATTTTTTTGCCGGAGCGATGTTTATATCGACTCTAACAATGACCTCTTGCAAATCATCATCAGATGATCCGGGATTACCACCAATTGGAGGTTATAACAGTTCAGACGATGTTGCCGCTGCAAACGCGGTAGCTAAATGGAGTTTTGAAAATAATTTAACCGAGAGCAAGCAAGGCCTTGTAGGAGTGGGTACCAATGTAGGGTATGCTGCAGGGAAAAAGGGCCAGGCCTGGCAGGGTTCCGGTTCACAGGCGCGCTATGCTGTGTATACATCACCGGCTGCATTTGCTGCTTCACTAACAAGCTATTCAATTGCTTTCTGGATGAATACTGATACCATGAAGTTACCTTTAGGTGTTCCAACAACAGGCTATGGTGCACAGGGTCTTTTAGCTATAGTTGATGAAGCAAATTTCTGGGGCGGTGTTAACCTTTTTATTGAGAACAGAAATCCCGCTGATAATGATACATTAAAACTAAAGCTAGATGTTCGTAATATAAGGACAGGTGTAATTTGGCAGGGCCAGAACCCAATCCTTAGAATACCTAATTCAAGAAATACATGGGTACATGTAGTACTAACTTATGATGGAGTTTCTGGAAGTTTTAGTGCATATCTGAATGGCGCACTGGGAGGTAAAATTACGGATGCACCATATGGCCCTTATCCCAATAGTACTTATATACAGTATGCAAGTGATCCGGGCGGAGTTACAAACCCTAACGGTGCCCCAGTTCACGGAGCTATACAATTACCTATTTCCACCAAGCTTGTTATAGGTTCACATCAGTTTACAACTACCCCTGCGCTTAATACGGGAGGAACACAACAATCCTGGGCTACAACTTATGCAGGGTTGATGGATGAAGTCAGGATCTATAAATCTTCTTTGTCTTCTTCAGATGTATCTGCTTTATACCAGCTTGAATTAGCCGGCAGGTAATTTAATATAGTAGGTTATAATTTTAAAGGGCAGCCGGTTATCATAACTTGAGCTGCCCTTCTTTTCAGTTAAAAAGTCAGGCATTGAAAAATTTATCGTTAATATTTACAGGATGCCTTATTATACTTTCGGCATGTAAAAAGGATAATAACAGTAATACAATTTCAGCGTTCAGTTATGTATCATCAAAAATTAATGACAAATCCGGCAATGCATCTGTGACAGATATTAATATTAACCCCATCATAAAGATTAATTTATCTGCACCTGTCAATAAATCAACCGTACCAGGTAAAGTAACATTAACTGAATATGGCTATAGCAGCCAGCCACTGAATTACAGTTATGAAAACAATGACAGTACAATCGTTATACAACCAACCAATCCACTAAAAAATATTACCAGGTATATTGTTTACCTGTCACCTGAATTAGAGTCGGCAAACAGTATAAAATTGAATACAGTTGTTAATATATTGTTTGTTACTTCCATTGATTCTACAGATAAATTTCCACAGCTAACAGATCCCGAACTGCTTACACTCGTACAAAAACAAACATTCAAATACTTCTGGGATTTTGGTCACCCGGTTTCAGGCATGGCAAGAGAGAGAAACAGTTCCGGAGACCTCGTTACCACAGGAGGCACAGGCTTTGGCATCATGACAATACCAGTAGCGATTAGCCGAAATTTTATTTCAAGGGCAGAAGGCCTTGCAAGAACATCACTGATCGTTGATTTTTTAAAAAACAATTGTACAAAATATCATGGGGCATTTGCCCATTGGATAAATGGAGCAACCGGCGCAACGATCCCGTTTAGTTCAAATGATAATGGCGCCGACCTGGTAGAAACATCTTATTTAATGCAGGGATTATTGGTTGCACGTCAGTATTTTAATAACGTTACCGATCCTGCCGAAACAGACCTGCGTACCAAAATAAATCAATTGTGGGATACAGTTGAATGGAACTGGTTCAGAAAAAGTAATGAAAATATTTTATACTGGCATTGGAGTCCAAATCTTAACTGGGTGATCAATGCACAGGTGAGCGGGTGGAATGAAGCATTGATAACTTATGTGATGGCATCCTCCTCCAGAACTGATTCTATTGCAAAAATTGTTTATGACAACGGGTGGGCCAGAAATGGTGGCATCCGGAATAACAATACTTACTACGGCTACCAATTGCCGTTAGGGTCATCCAACGGCGGACCACTGTTTTTTGAGCATTATTCTTTTATGGGGATCAATCCCAATGGATTAAATGACGCCTATGCAAATTATCAAACACAAACAACCAATCACACTAAAATAAATTACGAATACTGTAAGGCAAATCCACGAAATCATTTTGGGTATAGCTCTCTTTGCTGGGGTTTAACAGCAAGTGATATTCCCGATAATGGATATAATGCGAGTGAACCGAATAACGATGTTGGTGTAATAGCTCCAACAGCTGCTTTATCATCCTTTGCTTATACACCCGTTGAATCCATGCAGGCATTAAAATTCTTCTATTATAAACTGGGCGATAAACTTTGGGGACAATATGGATTTTATGATGCCTTTAGTTTAAAAGATGCATGGTTTGCAAATTCAACATTAGCGATCGACCAGGGGCCGGTCATTGTGATGATAGAAAATTACAGGACCGGGCTTATATGGAATTTATTTACCAGTTGCCCTGAAATAAAGAATGGTATGAAAAGGCTGGGATTTACGGCGCCTTATTTATAAAAAACTGCAAAATAAAACTTGAATGAGAAACTTGCTTTTAGGAAGATCTGCCGGTACATTTTTATTCACATGGTTTATTATATTTTCCTGCAAAAGCCAGGTATCTCAAAATAATATCTATAAAGCAACTGTTGTTCCAAACATCAGTGATACAGCATTGGTTGATCTTGTTCAAAAACAAACTGTTAAATATTTCTGGGACTTTGCTCACCCGGTAAGCGGTATGGCAAGGGAACGAAGCAACAAAGCCTATGAGTATGGGCTGGAAACAGTAACAACCGGTGGAACAGGTTTTGGGATCATGGCGCTTATCGTAGCGGCCGACAGGAAATGGATAACACGTGACAGCGCTGCCGGCCATTTACTGAAATTAGTGAAATTTTTAAGCAAAGCAGATAGTTATCATGGCATTTTTCCTCATTGGATGCATGGATCAACCGGTAAAACCATTCCCTTCAGCAGCAAAGATGATGGTGCCGATATCGTTGAAACATCTTATTTATTCGAAGGGCTTTTATGTGCAAGAGAGTATTTTAACAAGGATAATAAAAAGGAAACCGTCCTGCGCAACAATATAAACCTGTTATGGAATAATGCGGATTGGAACTGGCATACTAACGGTAAGGATGAATTGTACTGGCACTGGAGTCCCAATAATGGTTGGGCGATGAATTTTTCCATACATGGCTGGAATGAATGTTTTATTACATTCCTGTTGGCGGCGTCTTCGCCTGCCCATGCTATTGATGCGAATGTTTATCACAAAGGCTGGGCAACAGGTGATCATTTTAAAAACGGCAAATCATATTATGAACTAACCCTTCCTTTGGGTTTTGAATACGGCGGGCCTTTGTTCTTTTCCCAATACTCATTTATGGCGATTGATCCGCATGGTCTCAAAGATCAGTATGCAGATTATTGGTTACAGAATCTCAATCATACATTGATCAATTACAGGTATTGTGTAGCAAATCCTAAAAAATATAAAGGATATGCTGAAAATTGCTGGGGGCTAACCGCCAGCGATAGTTATGAAGGATATGATGCACATTCACCCGACAATGACCTGGGCGTTATCTCTCCTACTGCGGCTTTGTCCGCATTTCCATATACGCCCGGTTATTCAATGAATGCCTTAAAACATTTTTACAATGATATGGGCAATAAGATATGGGGAGAATACGGATTTGTAGATGCATTCAATGAAACAAAGAACTGGCAGGCACAATCTTATCTCGCTATTGACCAGGGGCCTATTATTGTAATGATCGAAAATTACAGGACCGGTTTATTGTGGAAATTATTTATGAATTGCCCGGAGATACAAAATGGATTGAAAAAACTTGGCTTTGAAAGCCCATATATTAAAAAAGAAATACCAGCTCTAATTAAATAATTCCGCTATGTTAAGAAATAAATTGCTTGTTGCCGGTTTATTATTTTCTCTCGTGTTACACGCACAGGAGTATGAATATAATTATAGTTTTTTTTCCAACAGCACTATGGATGCTGATTATTTTTTTAGCACTACCGATAATAAAGGGTCTTTACTTTTTAACAGAGATTTTAAGATCCTGGTCAGCGATAAAATATTTCATTCACCGGGCAATTCATTGCAACTCGGATATATTAATGTTAAAGGGGGAGAATGGCGGGCAACTGTTTACCGGCAGGAAAAGCGTGGAATGGATCATTTTAAAAAAGCGGCATTCCTGTCATTCTGGATATACAATGCTTCTGCCGGAACAATATCAAATGAATTACCTGTTGTTCAGCTAATGAAAAAAGATAGCAGCCTGACCGCGAAAATGCTGATACCCCCGGTAAGATCAAAAGAATGGCAACAGGTTATCATACCAACAACAACGATCAAAGATTTTGATCCAAACAGACCTGCAAATATTATCGGAATTGTTTTTTCGCAACAGAAAGATAGTAGTGCTAAGAAGCAAGCGATCTATATCGACGATATTGAATTCCTGTCAGATAAAAATCCCGGAACAGTTTCTGAAATACCTGTTATAACAAAAGCAGCAGGTTATGCCATGCATGTTGACCTTTCCTGGAAAAAACCTACAGATAAAAATGTAAAACTGGTTAAAATATACCGTTCAGAAAACGGAACTGACTATAATGCAGTAGCTGTGCAACAACCTTATACAAACCGTTATGCAGATTTCACCGGTGAAACAGGAAAAAATTATTTTTATAAGATCAGTTTTCTGAATAATAATTATACAGAAACAAAACTATCAGAAGTTGTTGAATCTGCAACAAGGGTTATGTCCAATGATGAATTGCTTTCCATGGTCCAGGAAGCATCCTTTCGTTATTATTGGGAAGCTGCAGAAACAAACAGTGGATTGGCAAAAGAAAATTCAGCCGGCCGGCAGAATATGATCGCAACAGGCGCTGCTGGTTTTGGTATCATGGCACTGATAACAGGAACGGAAAGAAAATTCATTAGCAGAAAAGAATCCGTTGAACGCTTTGTAAAAATTGTAAATTTTTTAGAAAAAGCAGAAACATTTCACGGTGCCTATCCTCATTTTATTAATGGACCCACAGGTAAAGCAGAACCCTTTTTTGGTAAAAGAGATAATGGGGCAGATCTTGTTGAAACATCTTTTTTAATACAGGGATTACTTGCAGCACGCCAATACTTTTCGGGCAATGATAACCAGGAAAAACTGATCAGGGATAAAATAACCGCTATCTGGAAAAAAGTAGAATGGGATTGGTTCAAACAAACACCCAATAGTAATTTTTTATACTGGCATTGGTCACCCGACCAGGGATGGATCATCAATCATAATTTAACAGGATGGAATGAAACCATGGCAACTTATTTATTGGCCATTGCATCGCCTGCACATTCAGTTCCTGCGGCTATGTATTACCGTGGCTGGGCCAGCCAGGGAGATACCGCTCAAAAATACCGTTCAGCATGGAGCGGAACAAAAGATGGCTCCATGTATACAAACGGCAATACTTATTCCGGGATAAAGCTGGATGTAGGCGTATCCAGTGGCGGTCCGCTATTCTTTACACATTATTCCTACATGGGTTATGACCCTCATTTTATTACAGATAACTACACAAACTATTTCAGGAATAATCTGAAAATTGTAAAAATAAATTACAAGTATTGTGTAGAGAACCCCAAACAATTTAAAGGATATAGTGACAGCGCCTGGGGGCTTACGGCAAGTGATGGTCCGTACAATTATTCTGCTGATGAACCTGTACCCGAAAGGGACCGTGGAAAACTATCGCCGACAGGGGCCATCAGCTCCATGCCTTATACCCCCGCAGAATCTATGAAAGCATTAAAAAATTATTATTTCAATTACGGAAAATTCTTATGGGGTGAGTATGGTTTTAAAGATGCATTTGATCTTACCAATAACTGGTGCTCGGAAATTTACATGGGACTTAACCAGGCACCCATGACCGTTATGATAGAAAACCATCGCACGGGCCTGTTATGGAAATTGTTTACGACAGATCCCGATGTAAAAGCGGGGATGGAAAAATTACAGGTGGAAACAAACATATTGATAAATAAAAGAAGACAATGACAAGGAGCATCGTCATTGCAGGTAAGAACGTCATTGCGAGGAACAGCCTGTCCCGATTGCTTTCGGGAAAGCAATCTAAAGTAACAAATTGAAATAAAAATAATTAGTATGTCCAGCAAATTTTTTCTTGCCATCGTTCTTATATTAACCGCTGCATGGACGCAGGCGCAGCAACAAACATATTGCAACCCTGTTAATCTTGATTATGGGTATACACCCATTCCCAACTTTGCCGAATGGGGCCGCCACCGTGCCACTGCAGATCCTGTGATCGTTAATTATAAAGGAACTTATTATTTATTTTCTACCAATCAATGGGGTTACTGGTGGAGTGATGATATGTTGAAATGGGATTTTATTTCAAAAAAATTCCTTCGGCCATGGAATGAAGGTTATGATGAATTGTGTGCACCGGCAGTTGGGATCATTGGAGATACGATGATCGTTTTTGGGTCAACATACTCAAGCAAATTCACGATTTGGATGAGTACCAATCCCAAAGCAAATGAATGGAAACCCCTGGTGGATTCATTTGATATCGGCGGATGGGATCCTTCCTTTTTTACCGATGATGATGGCAGGTTATATATGTATAATGGAAGTAGCAATCGTTATCCTTTATATGGCGTTGAATTGAACCGGAAAACAATGCAGCCGATCGGTACAAGAAAAGAAATGTATTTGCTGGAACCCGAAAGATACGGATGGCAAAGATTCGGTGAGAATACAGATAACACCTTTCTTGACCCATTTATAGAAGGAGCATCAATGACAAAACATAACGGAAAATATTATTTGCAATACGGCGCACCGGGAACAGAATTCAGTGGCTATGCAGATGGCGTTGTTGTTGGAACAGATCCCCTGGGAGGATTTACGCCACAATCCGATCCGCTCAGTTATAAGTCGGGAGGTTTTTCAAGAGGCGCCGGGCATGGATCAACATTCCGGGATAAGTATAGTAATTACTGGCATGTATCTACCAGTATTGTTTGTGTAAAAAATACTTTTGAAAGAAGGATCGGTATATGGCCTGCGGGTTTTGACAAAGATGATGTAATGTATTGCAATACTGCATTCGGAGATTACCCGCATTACCTCCCCTCTCCCTTGGGAGAGAGCCTGTCCCGATCCATCGGAAAGTCGGGGCTGAGGCCAAACTGGTATTTACTCAATTATAAAAAACCCGTGCTCGTTTCATCAACATTTGGCGGCTTCTATGCAAACAATGCAGTGGATGAAAGTATAAAAACTTATTGGTGTGCAACAACCGCCAACAAAGGAGAATGGATACAAACTGATCTCGGAAATGTCTCAACCGTAAATGCAATACAAATAAATTATGCCGACCAGGATGTTGAGAATAACCGCCTGGGAAAATGGAATGATCAGTATCACAGTTATATTCTTTATTATTCGGCAGATGGAAAAAAGTGGAATGTACTGGTCGATAAAAGCAATAATAAAACAGATGTGCCGCATGATTATATTGAATTGGAAAAACCGGTACAGGCAAAATTCATTAAGCTGGAAAACATGCACATGCCCACCGGCAAATTTGCCATAAGTGGCTTGCGTGTTTTTGGAAATGGAAACGGAGCAAAACCGGCAGCAGTACAAAATTTAATTGTATTAAGAACGGAGAAAGACAAACGCAGTGCATATATCAAATGGCGGCCTGTTGACAATGCTTTTGCATACAACCTTTATTATGGGCCGGCGCCGGATAAATTATACAGTTGCATCATGATCCATGATCTGAATGACTACTGGTTCAAGGCAATGGATAAAAACAAAGCATATTATTTTTCTATAGAATCGATCAATGAGAATGGCGTTTCGGAAAGAACAAAATTTATAAAAGCAGATTAGAATGTAAAGGTATCTCCGTGTTTTTGTCATGCTGAGGAACGAAGCATCTCACCGGGGAGATTCTTCCTTCGTCAGAATGACAAACGTGCGCTAACTAATATTTACGAATGTCTAAATAAACCAACATGAAGAGAATTATTTTATTCGTATTACTTGCAGTAACAATACAAACACAAGCACAACAGAAGCCGGCTACAGATGCAAAGATGAACCTATTCATAAATAACCTGATGCAAAAAATGACATTGGATGAAAAGATTGGCCAGTTAAATTTACCCGGCGCTGGTGATATTGTAACGGGCCAGGCATCCAACTCAGATATCGGAAAAAAAATAAAAGAAGGATCGGTAGGCGGATTGTTCAATATTAAAACAGTAGCAAAGATCCGGGCAGTACAAAAAGTAGCTGTGGAAGAAAGCAGGTTAAAAATTCCATTGATCTTTGGAATGGATGTAATACATGGTTACCAGACAACCTTCCCTATTCCGTTGGGCTTATCATGTACCTGGGACATGAAATTGATTGAGCAGTCTGCAAGGATCGCTGCCATTGAAGCAAGTGCAGATGGCATCAACTGGACATTTTCCCCGATGGTTGATATTTCCCGTGATCCCCGCTGGGGACGTATTTCAGAAGGTAGTGGCGAAGATCCTTTCCTCGGATCTGCCATTGCAAAAGCCATGGTGAAAGGATACCAGGGAGATGATCTTTCAAAGAATAATACCATCATGTCTTGCGTAAAACATTATGCTATGTATGGTGCTGCAGAATCTGGCCGTGATTACAATACAACAGATATGAGCAAACTCAGGATGTTCAATGAATACCTGCCGCCCTATAAAGCTGCTGTTGATGCCGGTGCCGGAAGTGTGATGGCATCCTTTAATGAAGTGGACGGCATTCCTGCAACAGGAAGTAAATTTTTGATGACAGACGTATTGCGTAAGCGCTGGGGATTTAAAGGATTTGTGGTAACAGATTATACAGGTATCAATGAAATGATCAATCACGGTATGGGCGACCTGCAGGCAGTTTCTGCATTGGCCCTCAAAGCCGGGATCGATATGGATATGGTTGGCGAAGGATTTTTAACCACACTGAAAAGATCTTTAAAAGAAGGAAAAGTTACACAAAAAGAAATTGACGAGGCCTGTAGATTGATCCTCGTAGCAAAATATAAACTGGGACTGTTTGATGATCCATACAGGTATTGTGATGAACAAAGATCAAAGACAGAAATTTATACAGCAGCAAATATCAAAACAGCAAGATCAATTGCAGCCGAAAGTTTTGTGCTGTTGAAAAATCAGGGTAATTTATTACCACTGAAAAAAACAAACACGATCGCATTGATCGGCCCATTGGCAGATACAAAAGAGAATATGCCGGGAACATGGAGCGTATCAACTGACCTAAGCGCTGCCGTTAGTGTAAGGCAGGGATTACAGGATGCAATAGGAAAGAGTGCAAAACTTTTATACGCCAAAGGTTCCAACCTGGTTTATGATAGCGCTTATGAAGACAGAGCCACTATGTTTGGAAGATCATTGCACAGGGATTCCAGGACAGCAGCAGAATTATTGAATGAAGCATTGGCTGTTGCCAATCAATCTGATATTATTGTAGCTGCATTGGGTGAATCTTCCGAGATGAGCGGCGAATCTTCCAGCCGTACTGATATCCGTATACCGGATGCACAACGTGATCTGCTGGCTGCATTATTAAAAACCGGCAAACCTGTTGTACTGGTATTGTTTGCAGGAAGGCCCATGGAATTAAAATGGGAAGCAGAAAATGTTCCCGCTATTTTAAATGTTTGGTTTGGCGGATCTGAAGCAGGCAACGCTATTGCCGATGTATTGTTTGGCGATGTAAATCCATCAGGAAAATTAACAACAACCTTCCCGCAAAATGTTGGGCAGGTGCCGATCTATTACGCACATAAAAATACCGGTCGCCCGTTAAAAGAAGGTAAGTGGTTTGAAAAATTTCACTCAAATTACTTAGACGTATCAAATGATCCGCTTTATCCTTTCGGCTATGGATTGAGTTATACAAATTTTAACTACGGCGATATAAAACTTAGCAGCACATCATTAAAAGGAAGCCAAACACTTACTGCATCTGTTACAGTTACCAATTCCGGAACCGTTGCGGGCAAAGAAACAGTACAGCTTTATATCAGGGATATGGTCGGCTCCATAACTAGGCCGGTAAAGGAACTAAAGGGATTTCAAAAAATTAATCTGCAAGCTGGTGAAACGAAAACTGTTTCATTCAACATCACACCCGAAGACCTTAAATTTTACAATGCCGATCTTAAATACGATTGGGAAGCAGGAGAATTCGAGATCATGATCGGTACAAATTCCAGTAATGTTAAAAAAGGAAAAATCAATTGGGTTAAATAGTGAATTGCTATTGCTTTCAATAAATCTTTGTGTTATTTTTAATCTTCGTGCATTCCTGGCAATGATTTTTGGCCACGAACGCACGAAGTTGTATATACAAAAATCAATAGCCAAACAGTTAATCTAAAAAAATGAAAAAAATATTATTATCCTGCTTCTTTATTATTACTGTTATAAATATCCACGCTCAGGATTATTCACTGTATCAAAAAAAATGGTTGGTACAGGGAGCAGACACCATGCCTTATCGTATATTATTACCGATAAATTTTGATGCAACAAAAACCTATCCTGTTGTTTTCTTTTTACATGGCTCCGGGGAACGGGGAAAAGATAATGAAGCACAGCTTGTACATGGCGCAAAACTTTTCTTAAAAGAAGATGTGAGAAAGAACTTTCCTGCGATCGTGGTATTCCCGCAATGCTCAGCTTCAGGTTACTGGAGTAATGCGCTGAGAACATTTGATGCAACTAAAAAGATTGGGTATACATTTTTAACTGAAGGAGAAGCAACAAGAGATATGCAGGTATTGCAATTATTGCTAAAATATATTTTGGAAAATTATCCTGCGAATAAAAACCAGGTATATGTTGGAGGATTATCCATGGGAGGAATGGGAACTTATGAATTGGTAAGAAGAAATCCCGGGGTATTTGCCGCCGCCTTCCCTATTTGTGGTGGGGCAAACCCGGCTACAGCACAATCTATGAAACGTGTTGCCTGGTGGATATTCCATGGGGCCAAAGACGATGAAGTATATCCTTCCTTCTCAGAAAAAATGTTTGCGGCTTTTAAAAAAGAGCATACCAATGTACAGCTTACATTATATCCTGAAGCAAATCACAATAGCTGGGATGCAGCATTTGCAGAACCCCGCCTGCTGACCTGGTTATTTGCACAACATAAATAACCGCTAACCAATTTTAAGTATGAACGGAATTAAACATGTCATTTTCGATCTTGGTAACGTGTTATTGAATATTGATTACAATAAAACAAAAGAAGCTTTTCAAAATCTTGGTTATACCGATTTTGAAAAAATGTACTCATTATCAAGTGCAAATAATTTTTTCGACAAACTGGAAACTGGCCATATATCCGAACCGGCATTTTATGAATATATGATCAACGCCAGTGAAGGAAAGGCCAGCAAAGACGAAGTGAGGGATGCATGGAATGCCATGCTGCTTGATTTCAGGGAAGAGAGCATGCGTTTTTTAAAACAGTTAAGTCAGCACAAAACCATTTTCTTATTAAGCAACACAAATACAATACACCAGCAGGCATTTGAGCAGAGTCTTAAAATACAAACGGGTGCCCCTTCCCTTGATTCTTTTTTTACCAAAGCGTATTATTCATGTGATGTAGGTATGCGCAAACCGAATGACGATATTTTCAGGTTTGTGCTGCAGGATGCCGGGATCGTTCCAGCCGAAACATTATTTATTGATGACCTGTATGGAAATATAGAAACAGCCAATAAACTTGGCATTAAAACACACCTGCTTGTGCCTGGCGAGAGAATTGAAGTGCTCGATTATAACTGACCCTTTGTGAATCTTCGTATTTTTGTGGCCACATAGATTATTTTATCTCCTCGTAATCAATATAATCTTCATGGGCAGGTTTTTTAGGAGCCTCTGTAGCCTGGGTTTTTATATAAGGATCATTTGCAGGAGGCTGCTCGTTTTGTTGCATCTGCTGCTGCATCTCACTCATTTTTCGTTTTACCTGCTTTGTTGTATTGTAAACAGGAATAATAAACTCAAAGATGAATTTGTATAATAAATAAATGACGAACAGCTCAAAAAGTAGTTTTAAAATATTCATGAGTCAAAGTTATGCAGCCCCATATCATTTTGTTGTTAAATTTTATAGCCGGGGATATGATAGTTGGGAAGGCTTAACCCCTGTTTTCTTTGTCATGCTGAGGAACGAAGCATCTCCCGGGTAGAAATGTAGAGATGCTTCGTTCCTCAGCATGACAAATGTCCTCTTGCCGGCATCAAAAACCACCCTGGTAACCTACCACATTTGGCTGTTAACAGGGATATTCTTATATTTGCACCGGAGAAAGAAACAGAAAGAAGGGAGCCAGCGGTTCCCTTCTTCTTTTGTAAGCCATTATGAGCAGGGATAATCAAATAGAAACGGTTCAAAAATTAATACAGCCCTTGCTGGTGGATGACATATTTTTGGTTGATATTAAGGTAAAGCCGATCAATAATATCAAGATCTACTTAGATGCCGACAGCGGCCTGGGAATCGAAAAATGTATAAAAATAAACCGGGCATTGTATAAAATAATGGAGGAAATGGCCATTTATCCCGACGGAGATTTTTCATTGGAAGTGTCAAGTCCCGGTATAGAAGAACCGTTGAAAATGCACAGGCAATATGTAAAGAATGCAGGCAGGCCTGTAGAAATTATATTAAACGACGGCACAGTAAAAGCGGGAAAGATGATAGCAGTGAATGAGAACGACATTGAAATTGAATACACAGAAGGGAAGAACAAAAAAGCAGTTTTAATAAAGCTGGCTGTTCCTTTCACAGATATAAAACAAACAACAGTTCAGATAAAATTTTAATTAACAAACAAAACCCCTGACCGGCGGGATTGATCGAGGCTGGCGTGGAATATGGCAAGCATTAATTTAATTGACTCCTTCCAGGAATTTAAAGAAGCAGAAAACATTGATCGTCCAACGCTGATGAAAGTGATGGAAGATGTATTTAAAACACTTATCCGTAAAAAATACGGCAGTGATGAATGTTTCGACGTTATTGTAAACGATCAGAAAGGTGACCTGGAAATTTTCCGCCGTCGTACGATCGTTGATGATGATGACCTGTATAACACACTTACAGAAATTGAATATAAAGATGCCATTAAGATCGAGCCCGATTACCAGGTTGGAGAAGAATTATATGAAGAAGTGGACATTCAGAAAGAATTTGGCCGCAGGGCTATTCTCGCAGGTAAGCAAACCCTTGCGGCAAGGATCAATGACCTGAAGAAAAATATTCTGGTTAAAAAATACGAAGACCGTGTTGGTGAAATTGTAACAGGTGAAGTTTACCAGGTTTGGAAAAAAGAAGTATTGATCTTAGATGAGGACGGCAATGAAATGCTTTTACCAAAATCTGAACAGATACCAACCGATTACTTTAAAAAAGGAGAAACCATCAGGGCGGTTGTTAAAAAAGTTGAACTAAAGAACAGCCAGGCTGTTATCATATTATCACGCACAAGCCCTTCATTCCTGGAGAAATTATTGGAGATCGAAGTTCCTGAAATATTCGATGGCTTAATAGTTGTTAAGAAGATCGTTCGTGATCCGGGTGAAAGAGCAAAAGTAGCGGTAGAAAGTTATGACGACAGGATCGATCCCGTTGGTGCATGTGTGGGTATGAAAGGAAGTCGCATACACGGTATCGTTCGTGAATTGAAAAATGAAAACATTGATGTGATCAACTGGACATCCAATACACAGTTATTGATCCAGCGTTCATTAACACCGGCAAAGATCACCAGCATAGATATGGATACGGAGAAGATGCACGCAAATGTATTTTTAAAACCAGACCAGGTTTCATTAGCAATCGGTCGCCGTGGTGTAAATATTAAACTGGCCTGCGAATTGACAGGTTATGAAATAGATGTATTCCGCGATAATGAAGGCGAAGAAGAAGATTTTGATATCAACCTCGATGAATTTACAGATGAAATTGAAGCATGGGTAATTGAAGAATTGAAAAGAGTTGGTTGTGATACAGCCCGTTCTGTACTTGATCTTACAGCGGAAGAGTTGGAACGCAGGACAGATCTTGAAAAAGAAACCATTGAAGATGTGAGAAGGATTCTGAAAGAAGAATTTGAAAAAGAATAATAAAATGTATGATGTGTGATATATGATCTATGATGTCTGATCCGTGCGGTCTCAAATCATACATCATATATCATACATCATAAATAAAATTTACATCATAATATCAGGAACTAAAAACAACGAATGTCAGAAGTAAATACACCAAGGTTGATGGCGGCAGCCAAAGAATTTAACATAGGTACCAATACCTTGATAGATTTTCTTATATCTAAAAGTTTCAGTGGGGATGATTTGAAACCCACTACAAAACTTTCGGAAGAAATGTACCGTGTGCTACAGTCAGAGTTCCAGCAGGATAAAGTTGCAAAACAAAAAGCAGAACAGGTAGATCTCCCCAAAGGAGCCGGTGCCAATGAACCCAAAAAGAAAAGAGACGAAGAAGATCTTTCCATAAAGAAAAAAGAAGAAAAGCCTAAAGCCAAAGAAGAGCCACCGGTTGCGGCAGTAGCAGAACCAGTTCCTTCGGTAGCAGAAGAAGCAGCAACTGTAGCCAAAGCAAAGGAAGAAAAAACCAAAGCAGCAACTAAGGAAGAAACAAAAGAGACAGCGGTCTCCAAAATAAATGCCCCGGAACTGGAGTCTCCAAAAGTGCTTGATAAAATTGACCTGGATGCAATAGACTCTTCAACACGCCCCAAAAAATCAACTAAAAAAGATACGGAAGCAGCAGCAGAGAAACCAAAGAAGGGTGCAACTGCCGAAAAAAAGAAAGCTGAAAAGGGAACAGACAACCCGGTTGAAGAACAACCCGTTTCTGAAACAGTTATTGAAATTCCAAAAGTAACCGGCCCCGTAGTTGTTGAACCGCCATTGGTAGAAAATATACAGGCAGATAAACTCACCGGTCCCAAGATATTGGGCAAAATAACTTTGCCGGTTGACAATGATACAAGACCTAAAAAAGAGTCGAACGAGGATAAGCGTAAACGTGAGCGTATACCAATAAAGAAAAAACCCGGTGCTCCAAACCAGGGCCAGCAGGGCTCAGCCCCACCAAGAGGCAACAGGCCAATTATAGATAACAGGGATAACAGGAATGCCGGTGGACAAAACCGTCCGCCTGCAGGTAGTAACCGTTTTCAAAGACCCGGCCAGGGAGCAGCTCCTGCAAAAAGAGAAGATAAAGTAATTGATGCAAAAGAAATACAGGAAAAATTAAAACAAACACAGGCAAAATTAGCCGGATCCGGCGGAAGGGGAAAAAGCCTGAAAGCAAAATACCGTAAAGCCAAGCGGGAAGAAATGGCAGAACAGGCCGGCAATGCAGGTGTGGAAGGAAATAAACTGCAGGTTACCGAATTTATTTCTGTAAGTGAACTGGCGGGTTTAATGGAAGTAAGTTTTGCCGACATTATCAGTAAATGTATGAGCCTTGGGGTGATGGTTTCTATAAACCAGCGTTTAGAGGCCGACGTTATTGAGTTGGTAGCAAGTGAATTTGATTTTGAAGTAGAATTCATCGGTGTGGATGACGCAGCTGAACTGGAAGAAGAAGAAGATATAGACGCACCCGAACATTTAAAACCCCGGCCGCCGATCGTTACCATCATGGGTCACGTTGATCACGGTAAAACATCGTTGCTCGATTATATCCGTCATACAAATGTTATTGCGGGTGAAGCAGGTGGTATTACACAGCATATCGGGGCTTATGAGGTTACAACAAAAGACGGCAGAGCCATTACATTCTTAGATACACCTGGTCACGAGGCATTTACGGCCATGCGTGCCCGTGGTGCAAAAGTTACAGATATAGCGGTGATCGTAGTAGCGGCAGATGATGCCGTGATGCCACAAACAAAAGAAGCCATTTCTCACTCACAGGCAGCAAATGTTCCCATGATATTTGCGATCAATAAAATGGATAAGGATGGTGCCCAGCCCGAAAAGATCAAGGAACAACTTTCAACCATGAATATTTTGGTGGAAAGCTGGGGCGGTAAATTCCAGAGCCAGGAAATAAGTGCAAAAAGCGGTATGAATGTAGACCTGCTGCTTGAAAAAATATTACTTGAAACAGATATACTTGAATTAAAAGCAAACCCGGATAAACATCCAAGCGGTACCGTTATCGAAGCATCATTAGATAAAGGCCGCGGTTATGTAGCAACGATCCTTGTACAAAACGGAACGTTGAAACAGGGCGATATGATCGTATCTGGCCAGTATTTTGGTAAGGTAAAAGCCATGTACAACGAGCGTAACCAGCGGGTAGAATCGGCTCCGCCATCTACACCTGTCCTGCTCCTTGGTTTAAATGGTGCTCCTCAGGCCGGTGAAACCTTCAGGGTTTTTGAAAATGAATCTGATGCAAGGGCTATGGCAAATAAGCGTGGACAATTGTTGCGTGAGCAGGGTATCAGGGCTAAGAAACATATTACATTGGATGAGATCGGCCGTCGTTTGGCGCTTGGAAACTTTAAAGAACTGAATGTAATTATCAAGGGTGATGTGGATGGTTCGGTAGAAGCATTGAGTGATTCATTGCAAAAATTAAGTACAGAAGAAATTGTAATTAAAGTGATCCACAAAGGCGTTGGTGCCATTACCGAAAGTGATGTTACCCTTGCCAATGCATCGGATGCCATCATCATTGGTTTCAATGTTCGCCCATCAATGCAGGCAAATAAACTGGCAGAAAGTGAATCAATACAAATAAAATTATATTCTATCATTTACAACGCTATTGAAGAGATCAAGAGCGCCATGGAAGGCATGCTGGAACCGGGCATTGAAGATAAGATATTAGCCAATGTTGAAATAAGGGAAACCTATCGTTTTGATAAAGCCACCGTTGCAGGTTGTTTCGTATTAGATGGAAAAATTGCCCGTAACAACAGGATCAGGCTGGTAAGAGAAGGAATTGTAATTTTTACGGGCGAACTGGCTAGCCTTAAGCGTTACCGTGATGATGCCAAAGACGTTTCAGCAAATATGGAATGCGGATTGGTTATTAAGAATTACAATGATGTTAAGGTGGGGGATATTGTGGAGGCGTTTGAAGAAACGGAAGTGAAAAGGACGTTATAAGAACGTTTAATGGTTTAAGGGTTTAAAGGTTACGGAACAACTTCCCCAACCTTTAAACCCTTAAACCATTAAACCCTTAAAACGACAACTGGCACTACAATTTTTTGTTAAATGACTAGACAACCCCTTCACTTGGCCAATACAGGTTTAATTTTACACTCATGAAAAATAGAATTTTACTAACTCTTCTTTCCTCCTGCATATTTACAGTTTCATTTGCACAGCCAAAGAAAATTGTTGCAGACAAGATCGTTGCCGTCGTAGGGAATAAAATTGTTTTAAAAAGCGATATTGATAACAGCCTGCAGGATATGCTAAGGCAGGGAATAGAAATTCCGCCGGACGCCAGGTGCCTTACACTTGAGCAAAGCATGGGTATCAAAGCATTGGTATTACAGGCAGAAAAAGATTCATTACCCGTAACAGAAGAAGAAGTAGAAGCAGATATTGATAACCAGATCCGTTATTTCATCAGCCAGTATGGTTCCAAAGATGAATTGGAAAAAGTAGCAGGCAAATCTGTTTACCAGTTAAAAGAAGATTTTAAAGAAGGTTTCCGCGACAGAAAACTTGCGGCAGCCATGCGCAATAAAATTGTAGAAGATATTAAGATCACTCCATCAGAAGTAAAAGCTTATTTTGAAAAGATACCAACAGACAGCCTGGCTTTATACGAAAGCGAAGTAGAGGTAGGACAAATTGTATCTTATCCCAAAGCAAGCCGTGATGCCGAACAATATTGTATAGAACAACTGGCAGGCTATAAAAAACAGATCGATGCCGGCAAAGATTTTGGAGCGGTGGCAGCATTATATTCAGAATATCCGGGAAGTAAGGACAGGGCCGGGCAATATGAAATAAACCGCAACCAAAAAGATCTGGATCCAACCTGGCTTTCAAAAGCGTTTACCTTAAAAGAAGGGCAAACGTCCAATCCATTTAAATCGAAATTCGGATATCATATTATTCAATTGGTGAGTCGTGCAGGTGATGATGCGGTTGTTCGCCATATTTTAAAGATACCACAGGTCACACAATTTGAAATGAAAGACGGGTTTTCTAAATTAGATACGGTAAGATCTAAATTAATTGCCGGAACGATGGAATTCGGTGCAGCCGTAGCAAGATACAGTGATGATGATGCCAGCAAATTCACTGCCGGTATGATACAGGGAAGAGAAGGAACTTTTTTAACTATTGATCAGCTGGATAAGGACATGGTAGCCATGATGAAGAACCTGAAAGTTGGCGAATATTCACAACCGGTAGAATTTACAGATGACCGTGGCAAAAGAGGTGTGCGTATTGTTTACTTAAAAACAAGAACATCCCCACACAGGGAAAATTTAAAAGACGATTACAGTAAAATAGCTGCACGTGCACTGGAAGTAAAAAAAGAAGACGGGTTGGAAAAATGGTTCAACAATAAAATAAAGACCTATTACATCATGATAGATGATGAGTATAAGGATTGCAAGGCGATGGAGAAGTGGGTGAATGTATCCAATGCTACGGGTAAAAACTAATTAAGATAAACTAACTTCGTAAAGCGGGTGTAAATTTTGCATCCGCTTTTTTAATGCCTCACCCCAGCTCCCGATAGGTCGGGAGAGGAAAATCAGGATAAAAAAATGTTTAGTCAACCTATTTAGACATATCAGAAACAAAATGGATATTTTTATAACTCAAAATTTCCCCATGAGTGGAATCATACTCCCTCTCCTTTAGGAAGGATAGGGGTGAGGCTAAACAATTATGATAGAAAAAAAAACCAATATTGGCATCGCAGAAAACGCCGTCCTCATCGGTCTTATCCAAAAAGACCAGGATGAGCAGCAGGTAAAAGAATACATGGATGAGCTGGCTTTTTTAGCCGAAACGGCAGGAGTAGCTACGGTAAAAAGGTTCACACAAAAAATGCAGCGCCCCGACAGTAAAACTTTTGTGGGAAAAGGTAAGCTGGAAGAAATAAAAAATTATATCGCATTAAAAGGAAATATCACGATCGCCATTTTTGATGATGAGCTTACAGGTTCGCAGATCAGCAATATAGAAAAAGCGCTGGAAATAAAAACGATCGACCGGAGTGATTTGATCTTAGACATTTTTGCCAGCCGTGCCAAAACAGCACAGGCCAAAACACAGGTAGAGCTGGCGCAGTATCAATATATTTTACCAAGGTTAAAGGGAATGTGGAAGCATTTGGAAAGACAGGGTGGCGGTGTAGGAACAAGGGGCCCCGGGGAAACAGAAATAGAAACCGATCGCCGTATTGTAAAAGACAAGATCGGGCTCTTACGCAAGCGTTTAGCCGAAATTGACAAACAATCTTTTACACAAAGAAAAGAACGGGGAGAATTTATACGGGTGGCATTGGTGGGTTATACCAATGTAGGTAAATCAACGCTGATGAATGTATTGAGTAAATCAGATGTGTTTGCAGAAAATAAATTATTCGCCACATTAGATACCACTACCCGTAAAGTAGTGTTTGAGCAAACGCCTTTTTTATTAAGTGATACTGTTGGGTTCATACGAAAACTGCCGCATCACCTGGTAGAAAGTTTTAAAAGCACATTAGATGAAGTTAGGGAAGCAGATATTTTATTGCATGTGGTAGATATATCACATCCGCAATACGAAGAGCAACTAACGGTTGTAAATAAAACATTAGCCGAACTGGGGTCTGCCGAAAAACCAACGGTTACCATATTCAATAAGATGGACCAGTATGCTGCACAGGTATTTGACCAGTGGCTGGAAGAAGAAGTGAAGCAGGATATTTTAAGGGAATTAAAAGAGCGCTGGCAAACAGAAACAAAAGACAATTGTGTGTTTGTTTCGGCAACTGCAAAAACCAACCTGGATACATTGCGGCAAACTATTTTAAATAAGGTGAGGGAGATGTATAGGATACGGTATCCGTATAAGGCGGAGTATTTCTATTAAACATTTGTTCTTTTTTGCTTGTCCAAAAAAGAACCAAAAAAAGACCCCCACAATCGAATACAGCCTCCCGCCTCAGGCGGGATGGGAAGCAGCTATGTGGAGCAGTAGTGCATAGTAGCCTCAGCAGTTGTAATTCTATTCTTAGATTCGATCGTTTCATAAAATAAGTAACTTTTTATTTAAAGAAGCTGATGTTGTGAGGCGTTACGAAAATAAATGCTCAGTTTACTTTGTACAACTGTTGGTCATAGCTGCTGAACGAAAAGGCTGTATATCTTTCGTTCTTGATTTTTTGTTTCTTTTTGATCAAGTATACAGTAGTAAAAACTCCAAACCGGGAAAAGTAACAGGAGTGCGAATGAATCCATCGCTTCTTACTCAGTAAAGGGGTTTGAAGTATGGGCCTCGGAAAAAATGCGCCTGCCTGCCGGTAGGCAGGTTAAGAAAATTTAAAGATTGGCGTTAAGAAATGAAATAGGTGTTACTGCAGTTTGGAATTATTCTTAGCTGGTAAGTCGCACAATAGTTGGGATATATTCAAGCGCTGTGACTTATTTCATTTTAGCCAGGCTTTAAATTTTTAGCTTTTTTTTCCGAAGCCCTTGATTTTTGCTTCTTTTCATCAAGGAAAAGAAGAACATAAAAATCAATAAATTATAAACTTGTTACTTAAGGGCAACAAGAAAGGACAAAAGGAATCATGGATAAACAAAAAAAATACACCTGGCACAAATTAGCAACCAGCCTGGAAGAATTACAGTTACCCGACTCCGGCTTAAAGGAACTGGAAATTACCGGTAAAAAGATCTGTATCAGCTTATACAAAGACCAGTTACATGCCTGCGCAGCCAACTGCCCGCATGCAAGCGGAAAGCTCGCAGCAGGTTATATAGACAATTTGGGTAATATTGTTTGTCCCGTACACCGCTATCGCTTTAACCTGCAAAATGGCCGCAACAGCAGTGGCGAAGGCTATTATTTAAAAACATATCCCATAGAAAAAAGGGAAGACGGCATTTTTATAGGCATAGAAGCGCCCGGCCTGTTTAACTGGTTAAAATAGTTTCGATTATTTTTTCAGCAAAAACTAAAAACCCCTATTTTTGCAACCCCAATAAGGAGGACACTCCTCCTTGGCTCAGTTGGTTAGAGCATCCCGACCGTAAGTCGGGAGGGTCGTTGGTTCAAGTGCAGCAGGGTGCAAAAGTTCTTATTGAAATAGTTTTTGAATAAAAATATAAAGGCAGTATTCCTCCTTAGCTCAGTTGGTTAGAGCATCTGACTGTTAATCAGAGGGTCGCTGGTTCAAGTCCAGCAGGGGGAGCAAATACAGGAGCGGGTTTCAGCGGATTGCTGGAACCCATTTCTTTTTTATTCCGACACAATTCCGACACCAACCCAAGCATTTAAAGACCTGAATACCTCAAATTTTAACCGATACTACTTATTTTAAGGAGGCAACTCTCCTTTTTTCTGAAATATGCCTAGCCAATTTATCCCAAAGGCCTTAATTGTAAGAATGCCCGGTAAGGCCAAAGCCTTAAGCAAAAAGATTACTATTAAAATAAAAATGGCTGATATTAATGTGATAACTAACCGAAACCAGAGAGGCTCATCAGTATAGACTGCCCTACCAGTGAGTAAGTTAATGCTCGATTGGGGTTTCACTTTTTTCATTTTTTGAATATTTGAAATCAAAGTTATTTGCCAGTTCATACCCGGAAAAGGACACTTTTAATCACGGTTAATTTACTGTACCGTCATGGTACATTTAACGAACTCTGATCAATTTATGTCTCCAAGAAAATTGATAGTAGGGTTTGGAAATATAGACCGGATATGATGCGTTCATTTCACCTTGTATTTAGATACAAAGTTTCATTGACAAATGGTCAAAGTACGCTTTGAAGTACGTACAATTTACCGTACAATTTATTTTTGATTCTTTTTATTCGAATAGTCGGTGAGATGTTTTTTATCTACTTCATTAAGATTAACTAAAATGAGGTTATTCACTTTTTCAAAATTAGTTTTATTACTACTAGTAGAAAATCCTTGTCTAACTCTATCTGTATAATTCAAGTTATACTTTTCACATATTCGCTTGCAATAAGCTCCTACAGCTTCATTTTCTCCTTTTGCAATTAAGGAACTTTCATTTACGAGATTACAAAACAATGCAATTACCGGAGCCTTTACTTCAGGATGTAATAAAGAGTCATTTTCCCATGTAGTTTCAAAAAGCGGCCTATTAGTATTACCAATTAATTTCATTGGAATGAAAGGAGCTTTTTTTAACCAATTTAAGATGTCATTTTTATGTCCTTCACTCCAAAACTTACTTGTATTTTCCTTGCACAAGTAATGAATATTAAGAAAAAAATCACATTCAAATTCAAATGAGTCAAGCAATTTTACATCCGCTAATAATTCATTCAAATAAGTAGAAGGTTTTTCATAACCGTTTAAGTTTGCAAGATCTAGAATAATGCTTCTTAATTTCGTTTTCGTAAAGTCTAGTTTACTCCTCTTATACATTCCGCTACCGCCTAAATTATTTTCTTGATTTTTTTTAGGGTTTAACCTTTGAAATTCGCTTTTCAAAAACTCATAAAATAAAAAATATCTACCGTAAACTCTAGCTTCAATATTTCCGATAACATTTATACTAGGATATTTTGCTATTTCAAGATTTTCATAGAAACTAGCTAATAATCTTTTATAAACGAATCTATCATTGTCCTTATCAAATTTTCCATAGGCATCGCAGGCATTGGATAAATTTTCTTTCCCTGACTCATTAATAAATAATTCAAGTTGTCCAATTTCAGCCTTTATTGTTTCTGCATTAAAAGATTTATATTTTTCAACAAAACTGGCTTTCTCTAATTCAAAATAGGCAACAGAATAGTAATTAATAAGTAAACTATATGCCTCTATAGTAGTCGTGTATTCTGGTTCATAAGAAATAATATCCCCTTCTTTTAATAATGGAATTTCGTTACAATCAGCTTTTGTTGCCTTTCTCTTAATGCGAAATCTATCTCTTAATTTGGAATAGTTTTCAGAAAATACTCTAAATGCTACTTCGCTGGAAATATTATTTATAAATATGTATTTAGCCTGTTCTGCCTTTTCAAACATTAAATACTCATTAAAAATTTCCTTTGATAGAAACTTACAGTATTGATCCGAATTTCCATATTCCCAACCTTTTGAATTTTGTAACCAAACATTAAATCCGTAATTGAGTCTAGATCTCTCTATTAATCTGACAGTTTCATTTTGAAAAGACCCTAAATAACCATTGTTAGCAAAATCATTAAACAAATCATCAAAACTCCTGTAAATTTTTTCTTTCTTTTCATCAATACTATCATAAAGCATTTTCCAGTCCAAACCGGTATTTATTGCTGTGGTACCGGTAATGCTAAGTTTCATTAGTTTATTTCTTAGCTCAGCATCTGCCTT
The DNA here is from genome assembly GCA_031385805.1 of Ferruginibacter sp. Classification (GTDB taxonomy): domain Bacteria; phylum Bacteroidota; class Bacteroidia; order Chitinophagales; family Chitinophagaceae; genus Ferruginibacter. The sequence continues at coordinate 5,408 of JANNBU010000303.1, read as the reverse complement.
ACAAAACTCCTTTTCCGGAGTGTCTCGTTCATACGATAAGAATTCTTTCTGAATAAGTTTCAAAACTGTGTCAAATTGTTCATTCATATTATTTACAGGATAACCACCAAACCATTTAAGAATTAGCCCAAATAGAACATGTTTTCTTTCTTCCGTTAATGGGAGTTTTTTTAAAGACTCAATTACTAAATTGGGATTATTAATTTCATCTACAACAAAATGATATTGCTTATCTAGGAGATTCAACAATGCTAGTGGATTATATGCTCTTTTTCCTTCTCCCTTATCAAAATAAGTGAATGTTTCATTAACCAATTTTTGATTTCGGATGTTATTTTCATCAAAATAATATTCTAAACTATTGCTTGATGAAATACTTTTTAAACTTTTGCTCATTTGCTCATTATTTATTGCTATAAATTTACATAGATATTAGATCGTTTGGAAAAAACTAAATTCTATTTGCATATGAGTATAAAAGAATTTCACATTTCAATTGGGAAAGAGTTATTAGCAACTAAAAATAGAGTAAGAAACTTAGTTGCTCATTGGGGAGAGGATGGAAGAAATAAAGAAGTGGTTTTAAAAACTGTATTAAAGAGGTTTCTTCCCGCCAACTTAGATATTGGCACCGGTTTCGTTGTGACTCATGTTGAAAATAATGATACCCCCTTACCATCTACTCAAATAGATTTGATAATTTATGATAATTCTTTCCCTGTCTTATTCAAAGAATCAGACTTTGTAATCATTACACCTGATGCTGTAAGAGGAATAATTGAAGTAAAGTCAAATATTAAAAAATCTAGTCAACTAGAAGAGATAGTAGCAAAAGCTAACAAAAATGGGCAATTTATTTATAACAATAAGGCAGATAACTCCCTTCCCTTTTTTAATGGAATTTTTTCATTTGAAGGGTTTGAAAAAATTACCAAGAAAAATTTGTCCAAAATATCTGTTCCAGTAATTAATTCAAATAAAGAAATTGAAGCTGAACTGACATCCAAGGATTACAGGGTCAACATAGTGTGTTTTAATAAAGATATATATTTACTCTATTGGGGAGACAAAACTTACACTAAATATGAAAATGAAGAATTGTATTGCGTTAATAAGGTTCCGGACTTGGCATTTTCATATTTTATAACAAACCTAATTCTTATGGTAACTAATAACGATAATAGAAAATCTGTCAATAGCGAATTGTGGTTTCCGGAAATTAGAAAAATTGATTTACTAGGAAGATTTTAAAATAAGTTTACTCAACTGTAAGGTTAAGGCTATCATCTTTATTCAAATCTCTTGCTGCTAACGTCAGAAAATAATATCCGCAATACATTTTCATTTGCAAAACTTCAGCAATAGTAATTATATTTTCCTTGATATTATGATCAAATGCTGCTTTGCCTAAGTCCATTACTTTGTTAAATTCCTCTTTGTGTCTGATCATTCCGGGTATTTGTGTATGTAAATAATCTTTCAGGTTCTCCTTTGGATCATAATTGTTCAGTATGAGAGCTTGCCTCAAAGCTAGATAGAATTGCATAAAAGTTTCAAATTCTATTCTTAAATGAATATCATTCTTTGCAAACATTGCCAGTCCTCTTAAAAACATATTTATTGGAACAAATTTTTTACTCCCCACATGTTTCATAAAGTAACTGTTAAGAAATAATGCAGTTTCCAAGTGAGACTCTTGTAATATCAATTTCGCATCAGCCCAATTAAAAACCAAAGGATCAATGACTTTCACATTCAGGATTTGTTTGCTCTCCAGATCAGTAATGTTTTCATAGTACTTGTCCCTGTCTACAACAATATTCCACCAGAATAACCCGTTAGCACCAACGCTTAATGAAGCAACAAATAGTTGGCATAATAACCATCCTTCATTCCATAGTCCCTTAATCGGAAAATGATCAGTCAAAATAAATTCAATAAACAAAGTGTGATTATCTTTCCCCTTTGTTAATATAAATTCTTTAAATTTTTTATTGAATTCATTTAATGTTTTCACCCTGATGGAATGCGATGGAGTATATATTTTAATTTTAATATTCCATTTAGGTTTTCCCTCCTCTTCAACATCTGTGAGTTTTCTTGCTAACTCTTGTTCTACAAGCGACTCTGAGTTTTGTTGCTGTTTCACTAATGAATCTTTTACCCATTCAATCCATTTACCTAGATCGCCAAATTCAATGAGCTTATCCTGTGCCAATTCTCCGAATATAAAATTACGTTTAACTGGATCACTCGTTAGCTGCATGAAATCATTACGTTCCTCTTTATTTTCAGCATAATAATTCTCATTTACTTCACCTTCCATTTTAGCTAAATCCAGTCTAGCCCTAACAAACGAAACCATTTGATTCGCTCCTTCATTTGCTATCTTTGATGCGGAACTAACTGTATCTGCAAGATCAGTATAAAGTGAAAACAACCGCAGCTCATGGATTTTAGTTGCCATACCGTTTGTTGCATCCATATTTTCTTTTGTAATCTTTTCATTGCCTATAGAAGGCCACCAGACAGCCCAAAATATTTTTTTAATGTGATCATCAATTGGGATATTAATTCTTTCAGAATCCCATTCCTCTTTATTTGAAAGTTGATACCACCCTATAAATATTTTTCCTATTTCTTCTAATGCTGTCGTGGCGAGATGAAACACAATGTGATTAACACCCTGATCTTTTAGAAGATCAGCACTCTTCAGGCAATCGCTTGCATTTTGAAGACAAAGGGTTCTAAAAACATTGAACTTTTTAAGATAATTAGTATCCATATACAATATGTTTATGAATTCAAATTTAGAATAGTTAATTATGGAGGTAACAAATGAATTTTTATAAATAGCAGTAATTAGAAACGATAGTAATAAATAGATAAAACCCTAATGATTTATTAGGATCTCCATTTTTCTTAACTACTTCAGCAGGATTCACAGGAGTTCCAAAAGTATTTCCAATTTGAGTTATCATGGCCGTTACTGTTGCTTCATCGGCAAATGGATATGGTAGAACAATATCTATGTCTGCCTTTACTTCCCTTTTGATTGTGTCTTCTAATGATGCAATCATGTTCATTTCTCCCTCATACATTTCATATGCAATTAAGATTATCTGATTATAAGCATGTGCTTTATGGCTAACTGAAAAATTTTGTTTTTCTCCTCCAGCTATCACATTTGGGACAACTCCTCCTTGAAAAGGATGAAAGTATTTTCCAAGATCTCTAAAAATTGTTACACTATCAGTATTAGAGTGCATAATATATAATTTGATTATTTAAAAAAAATAATTCAGAGCCCTTTGTTCTTACTCTGGTGCCATTCTTCACTCAAAGTACTCAAATTCCTTTTTATCTACTGATCTAGATTTAATTGACTGAGTTACAAAAGACAGGGAAACAATTGACCAAATTCTATGATCATGGGGGGGATCTCTTCAAATATCACTTTGGGATCTATACTCATAATTATTCGGTATTTCATTGGAGTTGCATATTCCCCGTTCTTCATGTCTTATATCAAATAAGATAATATTATACATAGTTCTCCATGATTTTTTGCATTACAATTTGCAAAGTAAAATTATTTAGAACTGTGGGATTTTTGAAAGACTCCCTATGGCTTTATTTCAACTTTAGTTATTGGCATTAGAAATTCTTCCTACTTGGCATTACAATTTTAGGCTTAGTAGTTTGTAATGGCGTATTATTAAACTGTTGATCTGATTTTTGATTAAGTGTTTTACCAAAAACTATAGAAAGTACATTTTCCTGATCAGGTGATCTAATTACTGTACAAAGTAATCTGGCTTGATTATTCTCAAATTGATAGGTACACCCCACATATAATCCTTGACTATCTTCATCAGTATTGTTTTTACTGAAGCTAAAACTATTGTTATCCAGATCCTGAATAAAAATACTGCCTCTTGCTACAAGCTCTTGATATTTTATTGTTTGAAGTTTAGATTTACTTAGTTTCAGAGTTAGTTTATAATCCCCCAAAAATGTATGTTTTGTATATTTCATGAATCCGGATTCCTGGCCTTTATAGCTGTATCCTTTACTCAATAAAAATGAAAAAATTTCAGTGTCATTATGTTGGAATAGCTCCATTATTTCATCAACCTTAAACTGCAATTGAGCATCTACAGGCGATTGAAGAATTATATTGAGAAACAAAAAAATAACTGATGTCTTTAATAAGGCATTGACTTTTAAGATAGACTTCATTGTGATAGGCTTTTAATGAAGATAGCTTAAAACTAATTACTTGCACATGTATGGGTGGATATAACAGGTAAATATTCCTACTTGCACATGTATAAGTGCAATGAAAAAAACTGGAATATCAAATATTGAGCAGTATGTTATAGACAAGGTGAAGGAGAGGCGTATCAAATTTGATCTCACTCAGGCCGATTTAGCAGATGAGCTAAAGATGTCTAAAGGCTTTATTGGAAATGTAGAGAGCCCAAAATATAGAGCTAAGTATAAGCTAGAGCATTTGAATAAACTTGCAAAAATATTTAATTGTTCCCCTAGAGATTTTTTGCCAAAGGATTCTTTGTAATACTTCTAGCGTTGCTTATTTATTAGTTATGCAGTCTCACCCCACCATTCCCTATACCTTGACTCTGCCTGCTCCATAATCTCATTCAATATATCCTGTAATTCCTGGCTCACTCCTTTGCGTTGTAGTATTCGTTTTACGGATAACATAATCTGCGCCTTAGCATCAGGTTTTTTATACCAATCAATCTGTAGGTTCTTTTTTACTGCAACAGTTACTTCCTTAACGATCTCCTTTATCAGATCAAAATCACTAATTGCATTCTTATGGCTTGCAAGTATCTCATAAAAGGCTTCTTCTTCATCTGTTAATCCTAAGACCTTTCTCCTCTCATCCTCTTCCTGCATCTCCCTTGCAGCCTCCCTCATCTTTTGTAAGGCAACCATGCTATCAAAGAAGTGGTTGTGGTAATCACTGATGATCTTCTCAACCTCTTCCTTTAGTTTCTTATACTTGATGATGTTTTTAAACTGTCTAAGTTTTATCTCCTCATTCATAATCTTCCTGATTAGCTCAAGCTTCAGTTCATTTCCACTCTTTTGTTCTTTTGCAGTAGCAAGGAAGTCATCATTGATAATTGAGATATCAAACTTTTCTATTCCTGCCATCTGGAATACATCTACCACCTCTTCACTTTCAATGCTACGATGTATAAGTTCTTTTATCTGCCCTTCTTTCTTACGAATACTTGTTGTAGGGTTTTTAATTTTCCTCACCGCAGCTCCCACATGTTGCAAGAAAAGTATATCTAAAGCCAGCTCTTGTATATTAGGATGGCTTTTTATTATAGATACAAGACCACTTAGCTTCAGTTCATCCAGCATAA
>JANNBU010000296.1:0-3434 GCA_031385805.1 Ferruginibacter sp. | reverse complement strand
ACATATCGATAATTCAATATAAAAAATGCATTATGAAATACAAAATAATTGCACTCTCTCTCCTGTTGTTTATATCATCCTCCTTAATTGCACAGGACCGAGATATCAGCTATATGAGTTCGGGCGGCAAACTGAAACCATTACAGGCAAATATGGATATCCGGCATTATACACTGGCACTTGATGTTGATATTTCCAATGAATCGATAAATGGTTATACTGAAATTGACCTTATTTTAACTGCTCCAACCGATACACTCCTCTTCGACCTGGTTCATTTTTTAGATGTTACCCGGATCAGTGCAGACAAAAGCAACAAAAAGTTTTATCGTAAAGGAGACCTTATTTACATTGTAGATATCGCAGGTTTTAACGCAGGCAGACATATCATTAGAATCGAATACAACGGCAAGCCTCCTGTAGCAGAAAACCCGCCATGGAAGGGCGGTTTCAGTTGGAAAAAAGATAATACCGGTAATCCCTGGGTGGTAATAAATTGCCAGTTGGAAGGTGGTAAAGTTTATTATCCCTGCAAGGATCATCCCAGTGACGAGCCCAATGAAGGTGCCGATCTTTTTATTACTGTACCAAAGGGATTAACAGTTGCAGGACCGGGCATTTTACAAAACGTATCTACAAAAAATAAAAAACAAACATTTCATTGGAAAACGAATTATACCATCAGCAATTACTGTATTCTTTTTGATATTGGCAAATATGCCATTGTGAAACGCACCTACACAACCATCGAAGGAAATAAAGTGCCTATGGAATTTTATGTGTTGGAAGAAGACAAAGCTAATGCAGAAAAAATACTCGACCTGCGTGAACGTGATACCCGTATCCTGGAAAAATATTTTGGTGAGTATCCCTGGTCAAAAGAAAAAATTGGTATTGCCCAGGTACCCAATCCCGGCATGGAACACCAGACCATGATCACTTATGGTGACAGGGTTGGCAGATTCATTTTAACAAAAGTTGGCAACTGGGATTACTCCGGTAACCTGTTTCATGAATTTACCCATGAATGGTTTGCCAATAAAGTAACCAATAAAGACTGGGCACACATGTGGATACAGGAAGGCATTACCACTTATGCAGAAGCCCTGTTTTGCAGGGAGGCCAATGGTGAACGTGGTTACGACAGTATGATGGTAATGTTTAAGAATGGTATTGGTAACCAGAAACCCGTGGTGCAGGGCGAAGGAGTGAATTCGGCTGATGCCTACTACGGCGACATTTATACCAAAGGCGCTTTTTTTATGCATACCCTGCGTTATGTGCTGGGCGATAACACTTTTTTTCCAACACTGAAAAAATTAGCCACCGCACCACAATACACTTACGACAATTTTGTTACCACAGAGGATGTAGAACAGTTATTCAGCAAAGCATCGGGCAAAGAACTAAAGCCCCTGTTTGATTTTTATTTAAGAACCACTAGGTTGCTGGAGATAACCATAAAACAATCCGGGTTTAATGAATATACCATAAGCTCTAAAAATGTACCCATGCCCTTACCCATTGATATTTTAACAGACAATGGTACGGAGCAAATTACCTTAACTGGTAAGTGGATTAAAATAAAAAGCAGTTTTCCTCCGGTAGTTGATCCAAAGGGATATTATTTGAAGTCTGTTAACAGCAATTGATAAGTGATGTTATAGGATTGATAACGATGGTAAAATGAGCAAGCACAAACAAACGCACAACATAGCTTTGAGGTTAAAATAAATTTCCTTTGATCTGCAGCAGTAAAAATCATTTATGCATAACCTGAAATTAATAACAGTATGTTTCCTTGCAGGAACATTTATAAATTTTAGTTGTTCAAAAAATAATGAAAATGTGGTTCCGGAGCAACGAAGTTTTTATATGGGCACAACTCCCTGGCCTGCCGATCTCACTTTTGCCGAAGTGGATAAAACCTACCAGTTCATAAACGATCACTGTGATATTGTTTCGCACCACTTTGATGATGGGGTTCCTTATGAAGAGGCATTTACCAATTCCACCATGCCTAATAGCCTTTTGGAAAATGTTCAAACGAGAAAAACCAAAACAGCCACCGGTAAAAAAGTATTTTTAAGTGTTGCTGCACTGGCAATAAACCGAACCTCGAAAGCACTGTATTATAACAATGCAACAACTAACAATACCATAAAAGCATATTGGGAACAATTGCCTTTTGATGACAGCAAAGTAGTAACAGCTTATTTAAATTATATTAGCTGGCTGATAGAAACATTTCATCCCGTTTATGTGAATTACGGCGTAGAAAGCAACGGGCAATTATGGAACGCGTCAGATTTTGCTAAGTACAAAAGTTTTTTAGCACAATTATATCCGCAATTAAAAATTAAATATCCAGATATCCCTTTTTTTATAAGCTTCATTGTTGATGAAAGCAGCCAGGGATTTAATTATGCAAACCAGTTGCCACAATATTCTGATTTTATCGGACTAAGTGCCTATCCTTATGTTGGAGTGAGTTCATCGGCAAATGGAAATACAGATCCACAAAATTTTCCTGCAAATTATTTCGACAAGTTTATCAATATTGCCCCAACCAAACCTTTGGCTTTTGCAGAAACGGGATATATTGCCCAGGACCTTTTAATACCGGCATATAACCTGAACAAACAAGGAAATACAACCTGGCAAAAAGCATATTTAGAAAAAGTATTGCAATTATGTAATGACAAAAAAGCAAAATTGTTTATCTGGTTTTGCCCAAAAGACTATGACGGATTGATCACAACTTTACATAACCAGGGTGGTGTTAGCCAGGAAACATTTGATCTTTTAGCGATTTGGCGTGATATTGGTTTAATAGATGAGAACGATACGAAACGGCCTGCTTACGAAAGCTGGCTGGCCTGGATGAAAAAAGAAAAGAAAGAATAATGGTAAATGTCGTAAAAAAAATCATAAAAAAACTTCACGGTGTGTGAAGTTGTTTTTATGACAGTCTTGAAATATTTTATCGCAGTTGTTGAATGTATTCGTTGTTCTTAAATTGTTTTTTTACATCATTGAGATCTCTTAATATCGTTGCATCAACCAGCGTTCCCCCTACTTCTAATTTAAACCCACCGATCAATTCATCTTCTACCAGTGTTTCCAGTTCAATATTCTGAATGGGTGTATTGCTTCTTACCTTGCTTACAATGGCCTGTTCTGCTTCAGCGCTCATGGGCACTGCGGTAGTAATTTTTACGTGGTGAATATCTTTCAGTTTATTGTATTGCTCAACAAATGCATGCACTATTTCGGGTAAGTTGCTTTCCCTGGCCTTGCGAACAAGCAATTGAATAAACAAAGATGTAAGTGCAGCTATCCTTCCATTGGTAATGGATTCAATGATCTTTTCTTTCTTATCAGCTTTGATAACAGGGCTTTTAAGCAACGCCACAAAATCGGGATTGCTTTTG
>JANNBU010000243.1:0-3033 GCA_031385805.1 Ferruginibacter sp. | reverse complement strand
CCATATGCTAAAGTAATCTCAAAGGGGGATTTTCTTTTGTTTAATTATCATAAGATTTCAACAGCACGTTCAAAATTAAATTTTATTAGCATAATAACTATCCTTATTTTGCCTGATATTTAACCAAAACCACGCTATATGAGAAAAATTACAAGCCATTTGGTTGCTTTCTTATTGACTAATATTTTAACGATCACTGTCTTTGCTCAAAATACCAGCATCAGCGGGATCGTTAAGAACAGCAATACTAAAGAGGCTTCGGGTGCAGTTTCCGTTACCGTTAAAGGCACCACTGATGGAACTTTTACAGATGATAAAGGGAACTTTAAACTATCTGTAAAAAGCTTACCGGTTACTTTAATTGTTTCTTCGATAGGGTATGAGTTACAGGAAGTTACTGTAGCAAGTGCCGCCGCTCCTGTTCAGGTGCAGTTTAAGCCAACCAGCGCTTTGGGCCAGGAAATAGTAGTATCGGCCAGCAGGGTTCCGCAAAGGATTATGGAATCACCCGTTTCTATTGAACGTATAAGTGCCGCAAACATCCGCAATTCACCCGTATCAAATTATTATGATGTGGTGACTACATTGAAAGGCGTAGATATAACCACTTCTTCGCTTACTTTTAAAACACCAACAACCCGTGGTTTTAATTCAAGCGGTAATACACGTTTTAATCAATTGGTAGATGGAATGGATAACCAGGCACCGGGCCTTAATTTTTCTGTAGCATCTATTATTGGTCTAAGTGAACTGGATGTTGACAATATAGAACTTTTATCAGGCGCTTCTTCTGCATTATATGGCCCGGGCGGTATGAATGGTACTTTATTAATGACAAGTAAAAATCCTTTTAAATACCAGGGTGTTTCATTTTTAATAAAAGAAGGTCTCATGCACGTGGGTGCAAAGCGTCAAAGAGATCCTTCACTTTACAGTAACTGGAACTTACGATGGGGTAAAAAAGTATCTGAAAAATTTGCTTTTAAAATAAATGCCGAATTGATCCAGGCAAAAGACTGGATGGGTGCTGATACCAGAAACTACAGCAGGCTCGGTTCAACAGGCAGTGTAATTGCCGGTGACAGGAAAACCGATCCCAATTACGATGGTATAAATGTTTATGGAGATGAAACAACTATTGATATCCGTGCCTTCTTTTCAAGTATTGCAGCCGGCTTGCCCGGCGCTGCTGATTTTATCAATGCAAACGGTTTGTTAGCTACACCACAAAATGTATCCCGTACAGGATATACTGAAAAGGAATTATTTAATCCCAATACAGTTAATTTTAAATTAGCAGGTTCACTACATTATAAAGTTGCTTCAAATACAGAAGCTATTTTAGCTGCTTACTGGGGAACAGGAAATACTATTTACACAGGTAGCGACAGGTATTCTTTGAAAGATTTCAAAATGGGCCAGTACAAATTCGAACTTAATAACCCCAACTGGTCTTTCCGTGCTTATACAACCCAGGAGAACGCAGGTGAATCATACAACGCAACTGCTACTACCCGGTTATTTAATGAATCATGGAAAAAATCTGTAACAACAGATGCTGCAGGTAATCCAACACCCTTGCCAACAGATTGGTATATACAATATGCTTTCTCTTATTTGAGTAACCTGATGAATGGAATGACGCCTTATGATGCTCAACAAGCTTCCAGGGCACTGGCAGATGTAGGAAGACCCGCTGCAGGATCCGCTGCTTTTGTAAGTGCTTATGACGCTATTCGTAAAAAACCAATTTCTCAAAATGGTGGTTTACTTTTAGACCAATCTGATTTGTATGCCGTGGAAGGAAATTATAGCCTTACCCGTTTTACAAAAAGTATTGCTGATGTTCTTGTAGGTGCTAATTATAAAAAATACGTTTTAAACTCACAGGGAACCTTATTCGCTGATTCAACAGGCGCTATTGGACTTGCACAATATGGTGCATATATCCAGGCCAGCAGGAAGATCATGGATCGCCTTAACCTGACGGTATCGGGCAGGTATGATAAAGCAGACAATTTTAAAGGACACTTTACACCAAGGGTTACTGCGTTGGTTAAAATAATGAAAGATAACAATGTACGTTTGTCTTATCAGTCTGCTTACCGTTTTCCCAGCAACCAGCAACAATTCATCAACTTACAGGTTGGCAGCACCCGCCTGGTTGGCAGCAATCCATCTTTTGCGACTTATTTAAATTATGCAGGCAATCCATTATACGAAGCAACAAGTGTACTGGCAGGAACACCGGTAATTTATAACACCACTGAAGTAAAACCAGAAGCAGTTAGTTCATTTGAGCTTGGTTATAAAGGCTTGTTAATGCAACAGAAATTATTGATCGATGTGTATGGATATTATGGCCAGTACAAAGACTTTTTGGGCAGGATAAATACCATACAGACTACAACAGGTGTGGCTACAGATATTACCAATCCTACAAAAAGAAGAAACATTTCTGTACCGCTAAATACAACCGACAAGGTAAAAACCTATGGTTTCGGTATTGGTATAGATTACAGGTTGCCTTTAAACTTTGTTGTGGGCGCTAATATGTCTTCTGATAAATTAAAAGATGTGCCTGCTAATTTTGTAGCTTTCTTTAATGCTCCTGAATATAAAGGCAATTTCACCTTTGGAAACAGCGGTTTTGGCCCTGGAAAAAAACTGGGCTTTAGCGTAGCTTACAGGTGGCAGAATGGTTTCTTTTACCAGGGTGATTTTGCAAATGGAAATTTACCGGCTGTACATAACTTAGATGCACAGATCAGTTTAAAACTACCAAAAGCAAATAAGTCTATTGTAAAATTGGGGGCAACAAATTTGTTGAACCAGTATTATTATAATGCGATAGGTAACTCTCAGATCGGTGGATTGTATTACCTGAGTTTTGGTTATAATATTTATTAGTATTACTGTTAACAGCAACTTTTAAAAAATTAAAATTATTATAATGAAAAAACTCAGGTAATACAATCCACCGATCTGAGAGTTACCTATCGCATTATAATAATACTGGTTCAACAAATTTGT
>JANNBU010000170.1:0-2197 GCA_031385805.1 Ferruginibacter sp. | reverse complement strand
CTCGATTTCCTGGGGCTGAAAGATACTTACAGTGAAAAAGACCTTGAAACCGCTATCCTTGCCGAACTGCAACGCTTTATTACCGAACTTGGCAGCGACTTTGCCTTCCTTGCCCGGCAAAAACGTATCCAGATTGACAATGAGGATTATTATATTGACCTGCTTTTTTATCATCGCAAACTGCGGAGATTAGTAACCATAGATCTAAAACTGGGAAAATTCCGCCCGGCAGATAAAGCACAAATGGAACTGTATTTGAACTGGCTGAACAAACATGAAAGAAAAGAAAATGAAGAAACTCCCATTGGTTTAATACTTTGTGCCGGTAAATCCGACGAACATATTGAACTGCTGGAACTAAACAAAGGCAACATACGGGTTGCACAATATTTTACCGAACTGCCCCCCAAAAAACTATTGGAACAAAAATTGCACAAAGCATGGCTGGCGGCCAATGAAAAATTTGCAGCTGGTAAAAAAAAATTACCATTACCGAAGAAAAAATAAAAATACCGAAATGCCCGGAACAGGTAACGAAGGTTGTCCCGCTTTGAGCCTATCGTGTGGACACATTTCTGTGTGTATCCTAACCCTGCTTAGCCGCCTTAAATTGTTTCAATCCTATCCATATTGTTGTTATGCCAGGTATTCTTTTGCTTTCATAGCCTTTCCAGCCACCCAATCTTGCCAATACCCACACATACCTTTTTAAATCTTTTGATTTGTATGGGTTCTTTTGTTTTTCTGTTTTGCCCTCTAACTGTATTATCTGTTGCTCCATAAATTCTTGCTCTTCTGCTGTAAAGCAAGTATTGGTATCAATAACTGTTTCGGGTTCAGCATAAGCTAATCGCATTAAAAACAGCTTGATGATTACTTCCATAATCATCAGGCACAGTTTTCTTATCGATGAAGCATATTCAAGTTCGCTGGCTTCAATATTGTACCCTTCCTTTTTCAGTATCTTAAATACTTCTTCTATTGTCCAACGCCAGCTATACCATTCTATACACATTTTCGCTTCCGCCACTTCCGTTATTGGCAGGGTAGTTAATAACCGCCAGCATATTTTATCTGCTCCATTATAATTAACTTCCTTTGCCTCTATCAAGTATAATTTAGTGGTTGATGCTACCCCTTTGCTGGCTGCATCTGTTTTTGATATCTCAATTTGCTTATACCTTATTTCTAAGGTAGCCTTTCTCTTTGCTCTTTTTTTCTTAGCACACGCTTCTACTGTTATTTCATAATTGCCCTTAGCTTTTTGGGCGGACAGGCAAGCAAACAATTTGGTTTTATCTACTAATGTCCTGTTCGTTCTGGCTCGTATTAATAAATCTGTTTTGTTATCAGAAATGATCGCAAACTGTTCATAAATATCGCCCTCTCTATCCTGAATGATTACCATTCCTTCTACGTAATCTGCCAAAGCATTTTTTGTATTTTTTGATACTTCAATCCATTTATAAGACTCTTTTTCTTCGATAGATAATTTATTATAACTTCTTTCAAACTTTGATTTGAATGCTAATGGCCGGTTCCAAATCTTAATGTCAGAATAACCATAAGGTATGCCTGAACGAGCATCTAAAACTAAACTGGGATGCAGCATAAAGCCTAACCCTTGCTCTCCGTTTGCATTTGTTGTGCCTATGTAATCATCTTTTTTTATTCTGTTACGATGATTGCTCAGGTTGATTTCTGTTGTATCCTGAATACACACTACAAATTTCCCTTCACTTGCCGTTTGGCAATTGCAACTTAAGTTACTAACAATGTCATCTTCACTTATTCTGTCGTTTTGTAAAAATCTGTAAAACCCTTTAGCGCTTGCTTCATTCTTACTTAACTGGCGTACAGAATGAACACTTTTGCTAAAAATATCATTCAAAATTGTATTACCCCTATGGACTAATCGAATATCATCAAAATTCGTAAACGCTCTTTCTTGCATTTTGCAAAAAAAAACAATTTATTCTGAAATGTGTCCACACGATAGGCTTTGAGCGGGATACTCTTCACACAATAAAAAGGGTTGTCTTAAACAGGCAATCCTTTTTATTTTAAAATTTTAAAGCATAGATAAAATTAAAGAGCCCCGTTACCGGAGCTCTTTAAAATATGAGATAGTGATTTGCCTTTTAATTTAATTTGATCACTTTTACTACTTTTCTCTCCTTGCCTTGTAGCACTTCTA
>JANNBU010000142.1:0-14099 GCA_031385805.1 Ferruginibacter sp. | reverse complement strand
AATGGGGGTGCGGTTTCGATCGGCCACCCATTGGGATGCAGCGGCGCAAGGATCATTGTTACACTCATCAATGTATTAATACAATATATTGCAAAGTATGGTGCGGCGGGGATCTGAAATGGTGGAGGTGGGGCGAGTGCGATGGTGATTGAGAACATGTAAGAACTGATGCTGATACTGGATACTGGCTTTGTGCTGTAATTACAGCTTTTAAAATATTTAACAATGAAATGCCGGATATCGGTTATGATATCCGGCATTTTAGTTTTATGATATCCTTATTAAGAAATATCCGTTTAATTAAACAGTAACGATCCAGTATCCAGCATCAAGCATCCAGCATCTCCCTCATCATTTCGAACTCAGATCCGCCCGCAAAAAAAGCAGTTCAGACCAAACATTGTCTACATAATTCCGAAAAAAATCATCTACTTCATTAAATGAATCAGCACCGTACACTTCTTCATAACGATCCTTGAATGGCTTACGAAATCCCATTTCCCTTTCTTTTAATCCCTGCTTATATCTGGTAACCACTGCATATTGATTTGGCCCGGAGGAACTTGCCTGGTATACTGCCATCGATTGGCCGCCGGCTTCCCAAACTTTTTTAAACTTTGTAAGGGTTGCTTTTAATTTATCGTTCCAGCCGATTTTTGGAAAGTAATGGGTAATATTGATCTTATCGGAGTAATCAGTAAGTCTAACAGTACTAATATCTTCCTGGAAAACAGAATAGGATGAAGAACCTTTTTCAGTAAGATAAATGGCCACATTTTTATTCCAGTCGTTGTTGTGTTCAGTGCCAAGATTTCCCCTTCCATCAATAGCTTCCCAGCTTGCAGGACCTTCTGTGATGTGGTATCCGCCTGCATCTGGTCCCGATTGTATTTCAAATACCCTCCATTTCCAGTCGCCCGTATGATATTTTTGGGCATGAGTTGCAATGGCTTTTTCAAATTCAAGTACTTTGTCAACTTTGGCAAATACCCGGTTAGCGTTAACAACATTTTTTGCCTGGCCGAATCCCAGAAAAGGAATCAGCATAAAAAAAAGAAACAACTTTTTCATAATAAATTATTTAAGAAATGAATGCCTTTCAGCAAAGGGGTTAAAAAAAATGGTCAGAAGGGAGTTTTATATAAGAATGGATGGAAGCGAAAAATACAACGCATATATTAGAAATGCAAGCACAAAATGAATGATGCAGGATACCTGATACAAGATACAGGCTTTTTGCTCTGCACTGTAAATAGGATTTTCAAAATATTGCATAATAAAGAATACCTCTTTATTAAAAAACAGCCGGTTAATTAAGTTGTAACGATCCGGTATCTGGTATCCGGCATCCAGTATCCAGTATCGCTATTTTGTTTTACCTTTCCACACATGATAAGACAATTATCCATCCTCTGTATCCTTGCCCTGCTTATCGTGGGCTTTTCAATAAAAACGGGTAACCCATTTGCTTCACAGGATGCACAGGCAGTAAAATCCTTGTACATAAAAAACACTGAAAATTTCAGCAAAGAAGCTGCGGTTTTACATGAGCTTGTAAAAAAGGGGAATGAGAAAAAGATACAGCAGCAATTTTTAAGAACAAGGAATGCTTACAAACAAATAGAATTATTTGCAGCATATTGGTTCTCATTTTATGCCGGTAAATTAAACGGCCCGCCCATTCCTTTTTTTGAAGAAGAAGAATCGGATATGCCGGTGCAAGAGCCTGCCGGGCTGCAGTTGATTGAGTCATGGATCTATCCACATCTCAATAAAGCAGAAAAAGCAAACCTCGAATTTCAGGCATCCGAAGTACTTAGATATTCTATAGAATTACCGCAGGTACATGAATCCTTTGCATTTGATGACAGCAATATATTTGATGCCATCATGGAACAGTTGTACCGCATCACAACGCTGGGAATAAGTGGTTTTGATTCCCAGCTTGCAGTCAACAGCCTGCCCGAATGTAGATCGTCCTTATATGGATTGCAACAGGTATTGAAGATATATAAAGAAGGGTTTATTAAATATTCCTCCGCTTCATTTGCTTCATTGGATTCAAAATTGTCCGCAGCACAGAAATACCTGGATCAGCATAAAGATTTCAATACATTCAACCGGATGGAATTCATTCAGAAATACCTTGATCCGATAACGATATCGGTTGGCCGCTATAAATCCGCCATGAATTTTAATGACAATCCTGCCGGTCCGTATTACAGCGCCATTAAAAAAAATAATTCCATGTTCAATCCCGGGGCTTTTAACCCATACCGGTTCCTGGATGACAATACTTCTTCACCCGATAAAACTGAACTGGGGCGAAAACTGTTTTTTGAAAAACAACTTTCAAAGAATGGAAAACGAAGTTGTGCCTCCTGCCATATTCCGGGAAAAGCATTCACAGATGGATTGAAGACCAGTGTGGCATTGGACGGGCATTCGCCATTGGCACGCAATGCACCAACGATCTGGAATGTAAGCCTGCAGCGTAGCTTGTTTGCCGACAGCCGCAGCCGCAACCTCGAAGAACAGGTGATGCAGGTATTGAACAATGCAAAAGAAATGCATGGTTCTGCAAAAGAAACCGCTGAAAAGATCATTCAGCAGGATGCTTATAGAAATTTGTATAGAAAAGCATACCCCGGCATTTCAAATGAAAAAGCCGCGGAAAATATCTGCAATGCCATCGCTTCTTATGAACGTACCCTAATTGCACTCAATGCCCGGTTTGATAAACACATGAATGGCAAAAAAAATCTTTCCCCCAATGAAATAAACGGTTTTAATTTATTCATGGGCAAGGCAAAATGCGGCACCTGTCATTTTATGCCGTTATTCAGCGGGGCCAAACCACCGCGGTTTTATTTTATTGAAAGTGAAGTATTGGGAATACCCGCAAATGCAAGTGCAAAACCTGCCAGGCTTGATAAAGATTCCGGAAGGTATTTAATCACCGGTTCCCCGGTACATTTATTTGCATTCAAAACTCCTACACTCCGCAATGTTGCACTCACAGCTCCTTATATGCACAATGGTGTTTTTAAAACATTAGAAGAAGTAATAGACTTTTACAACAATGGCGGCGGCAAAGGATTACACATTGCACCCGCCAATCAATCACTTTCATTCGACAAACTCAATCTTAGCAAAAAAGAAAAAGCCGACCTGGTGTTGTTTATGAAAACGCTTACGGATACTTCTACGGCGTATTAAGGCCGATACAGGATACGAGATACCAGATACAGGTTTTTAGCTTTACAAATTATATACATCTCCTAAAAGATTGAAGTAATAAACATGCCGATTAAGAAAACAGCCACGATCCTGTATCTGGGATCTCGTATCCGGTATCCCGCATCTGTATTATCGAATTTGTTCATCTGCCCCCGATAGAATAAATTTGCCCACAAATAAACAAGTAAACCAATAAACGATCCATGCGACAAATAGCCTTTAGAGAAGCCTTAAGAGAAGCCATGCAGGAAGAAATGAGACTTGATGAACGTGTATTTTTAATGGGAGAGGAGGTAGCTGAATACAACGGTGCTTATAAAGTAAGCCAGGGTATGCTGGATGAGTTTGGAGAGAAAAGAGTAATCGATACACCCATTGCCGAGCTGGGTTTTACCGCAATTGCAGTAGGTGCAGCACAAAACGGTTTGCGCCCGATCGTAGAATTTATGACCTGGAACTTTGCTGTTCTTGCCTTAGATCAAATATTAAACACGGCTTCTAAAATGCTGGCAATGAGTGGTGGACAGGTTGGATGTCCGATCGTTTTTCGGGGTGCAACCGGTAGTGCGGGACAACTGGGTGCCCAACATTCTACATCGTTTGAAAGCATGTATGCAAATATTCCCGGTATTAAAGTGATATCAGTAAGCAATCCTTATGATGCAAAGGGTTTATTGAAATCAGCCATCAGAGATGATGATCCTGTTGTTTTTATGGAGAGTGAAGTGATGTATGGTGATAAAGGCGATGTGCCGGAAGGCGAGTACCTTATCCCGATAGGAAAAGCAAATATTGTAAGGAAAGGAACAGATGTTACCATTGTTTCATTTAATAAAATGATGAAAGTTGCTTTGGGTGCAGCAGAGGAACTTGCAAAAGAAAATATCAGTGCAGAAGTTATTGACCTGAGAACCATTCGCCCGCTGGACTGGTTTACCATTCTTGAAAGTGTAAAAAAGACAAACCGCCTGGTGATCGTAGAAGAACAATGGCCTTTTGCATCCGTTTCTTCCGAAATATCTTACCGCATTCAAAAAGAAGGATTCGATTATCTGGATGCACCGATACGCCGTATAACATCAGCAGATGCCCCCATGCATTATGCTCCTAATTTGGTTGCTGCCTATTTACCTGATATACCACGTACGGTAAGATTGGTAAAAGAAGTGATGTACCTAAAGAAATAATATTTTGAGTATTCTGAAAATATATGGAAAGAAATATTTTTTTTGTTTCTTACTATTGCTTTGCGGATCCAACACCCGGTCACAACATCTTTTTGCAAGTATTTTTGCCGGTGAAAGTAACTACTCAGGTGACCTGCAGGAAAAACCTTTTACGCTAACGCAGGCTCATCCTGCTATCGGGTTCGGACTTTTATATGAGATCAATGACAAGATGCTCATCCGCGGAGATTTTACTTACGGCACCATCAGCGCCCACGATAAATACGGAAAAAAAAATAAACAAAGAAACCTCAGTTTTAATTCAACCCTTACAGAATATTCCCTAGGTTTTGAATATACTTTACTAAACCTCTACCTGTACAGGGCATCACCTTATTTATTTACAGGGATAGCACTCTTTGATTTTAATCCTTATACAAAAAATGAAAAAGGCGGCATTATTTTCCTGGCAGAATTGAATACAGAAGGCCAGGGCTTTTATGATGGAAGAAAGAATTATAAGTTGAGGCAGTTCTCAATTCCGTTTGGTGGAGGAATACAATGGGCCATCAACGATAATAAAAGACTTGGTATCGTATTTGGCTTTCGCAAAACATTTACCGATTATATTGATGATGTAAGCACTACTTATGTTGATGAAACGGTATTGGCATTAGCACGTGGACAAAAAGTTGCAGATATCGCTTACCGCGGGGATGAACTTCCGAATGGAGCATCCTATCCATCCGGTGGATCACTGAGAGGCAATGCCAAAAGTAATGACTCGTACTATTTTACCGGCCTGACTTTCAGGGTGCGGTTACTACCAAAAGGAAGAGCACGGAAATATATGTTTGACCTGGATAGAAAGGTTAAACCGAGTTTAAGATGCCCAACTGTATTTTAAGAAGTTTATAGTTTATAGTTAGGGCTGCAAACTATGAACTAAGAACTAAGAACTTTTAAACCTTATAGATACAAATCTGTTTTACATTTACCAGTAAACTAAATTAATGGCCTATCGTACATTAGAAGAATGCCTGCTTGATCTTGAAAAAAACGGGCAACTTGTAAGGATAAAAGAAGCAGTAGATCCAAACCTGCAAATGGCGGCTATCCATTTACGTGTTTTTGAATCACAAGGCCCTGCACTCTTATTTGAAAATGTAAAAGGATCTTCTTTTCGGGCCGCTTCCAATATTTTCGGTACACTGGAACGCAGTAAATTTATTTTTCGGCATAACCTTGATACCGTACAACGCCTGGTAGAATTAAAAAATGATCCCATACAGGCTATCAAACATCCCATTACTAATTTCAGAACAGGTTTAGCAGCATTGAAGGCATTGCCATTTAAGAATCCTTTTTCAAAACCGGTATTGGCAACACAGGTAAATATTAAAGATCTTCCACTCATACATCACTGGCCAATGGACGGTGGTGCTTTTATTACACTGCCACAGGTATATACCGAAGACCCCGATAAGCCCGGCATCATGCATGCAAACCTGGGCATGTACCGCATCCAGCTTACCGGGAATGAATATGAATTAAATAAAGAAGTGGGACTGCATTACCAGTTGCACCGTGGCATTGGTATTCACCAGTCAAAGGCAAATAAAAAAGGGTTACCCCTCAAAGTGAGTGTATTTATTGGCGGACCACCTTCACATTCCGTTGCTGCCGTAATGCCCTTGCCCGAAGGCATAAGTGAAATGACATTTGCGGGTGTACTGGGTGGCAGGAGGTTTCGCTATGTTTATGAAGACGGGTTTTGTATCAGCACCGATGCAGACTTTGTTATCACCGGAGAAGTATATCCCGGCGAAAACAAACCCGAAGGTCCATTTGGTGATCATCTTGGTTATTACAGCCTGCAGCATTTATTTCCATTGATGAAAGTTCATAAGGTATATGCAAAGAAAAATGCCATCTGGCCATTTACGGTTGTTGGCCGCCCGCCACAGGAAGATACCAGTTTTGGACAATTGATACATGCCATTACAGGCAGTGCCGTTCAACAGGAGATACCGGGATTGAAAGAAGTACACGCAGTAGATGCAGCAGGTGTACATCCATTGTTGCTGGCGGTTGGTAGTGAACGTTATACTCCTTATACCCCGGCAAAACAACCCGCAGAATTGTTAACCATTGCCAATCATATTTTAGGTACCGGGCAGTTGAGCCTTGCAAAATTTTTATTCATAAGTGCGGATGATGATAATAAGATAAGTGCTCAGGATGTTGAACCATTCCTGCAATTTGTATTAAAACGGATCAACCTGCAGCGTGACATACATTTTTATACCAACACTACCATTGACACACTTGATTATTCGGGCAATGGATTGAACAGTGGGAGCAAGGTTGTACTGGCAGCTTATGGAGAAGTCATTCGGGAACTTGCCACAGAAGTACCACCCATTTTAAAACAACTTACCAATTTTATTGATCCTATCCTGGTAATACCCGGAGTTGTTGTGCTTCAATGCAACCGGTTTACAGATTATGAAACAGCACATGCTGAAATGAATTCATTGAATGAACAACTTTCACAACAGGTTGGCCATTTACAAAATACGCCATTACTGGTCATAGCAGATGATGCTGAATTTACAGCTGCAACGCTTCGTAATTTTTTATGGGTAACATTTACCAGGTGTAATCCATCGCATGATATTTATGGCATTGATCATTTTATTACCAATAAACATTGGGGCTGCAATGGCCCGCTGATAATAGATGCAAGGATCAAACCCCATCATGCGCCACCTGTAGAAAAAGATGCTGCAACAGAAAAAAGTATTGAACATATTTTTAATGAGGGTGGAAGTTTGTATGGATTTTAGTTTCGCTAATTCCGTTTCATAATTACGATCTTACTGTTATACTCTGCAAGTACTTCATCAAAAAAACTTTTGGCTTTTGCATAGCCGGCTGCCGGAATGTGGTAGTTGGTAAGTTGAAGATGTGTTACAGTTAATACTTCATTTTTAACCTTATCATAGCTATATACAGTATTAAAATTTCCGTATTCAAAACTTATTTTTTTTTCTTTGGGCAATGCCTCAATCGAATAACCTGCCGGTAAATGATAGATTGTTGAGTCATCTTTGATAAAAGGATGCGGAAAATAAAAATCCTGGGTGCGTTTGCCGGCATCGGGCAGGTTGGAACTCCATATTTTATATATCCGCGGATTCAAAAACATTTTATTCCCTGCAGTAAAGGAGGGTATTTTCTCAAAATCAAGATCAATGATCAATTCTGCATTGGCTTTATTTTTTTCTGTTAACAGGAAATCATCGGGTTGAATGAAACCTAATTCATTTACAATATATTTTTTTTGATCATCCTTTTTTTCCGTAGCGATCAAATGTCTTTTATACTCACCCGTTGTTTGCAGGTTTACTTTGGCAGAACCAGAGCCGTCATCATTTAAACTAACAATACAATTTGTACCGAACCTGTTATTTGCTGCCATACTTTTAGGTGTTGCAACCAACTTGCCTCCATTTTCTGTTATCAGCAAGGCATTCCTGTTTTCAGTAAAACTTCCGAGTATGCCAAATTCATTGGTATTACTTGTACATTCCAGCCATACTGAATCCTTTTGCATAGGGACACAAAGAATTACATGATTGAATGCATTGTGTGGAAACGATGGATCTACCGGTTCTTTATTATACCTGGCATTTATAAGTGCCTGGTAACTTTTTATTCCTACAGCATCCAGGCATGCCTGTGTATAATTGCTCAATGCTTTACAATCGCCATATTTTGTTTTATCGGTAAACGATGCCTGGAATGGTTTAAAACCGCCAATACCAAGTTGAATGCTTACATAACGGAAGTTTTGCTGAAGGTACCTGTAAATAATAGCAGCTTTTTCCTTATCGTTTGCTGCATCTTTTACAAGTACTTTGAAAAATTGTTTTCTTTCCTCTGTAAGATCTACCGATTGCTTTGAAAGCGATCCATACCATTCACCAAATTTTTCCCAACTACTCATGTCACCTTCATAACCATCCATTACAAATTTATTCGGTGAGAATATGATCCTCGGATACCTGCTTTCTGCACTTACACTTCCTTCCTCATAAAGCAATGCAGGCATATCCTTGGTAACCCAGCTGTATATTTTTTTATTGCTCTCAGTTGTAATAGTGGGAGGGAGGTTTATATTTTTTTCTTTGTACCGAATATCAAGTTCAGTGGGTACTATCAATGTGAAACTGCTGTTTTGCACCGACTGGTTGGGTTGCTGCACATCATAGTCGGGGTAATTCAAAGAGCCCGAGAATTTGATCTCATAATCGTACTGTACGGTTACTGGGTAGGATGCTGTCGGTATGCTTAAGTAATAATATTTTGAATCGGTAACAAGCCCTTCACCGGCATTTACGCTTATGAGTTCCTTTCTACTGTATTTTTTTATATATTTTCCCGATGCATCAAAAAGTTGTATGGTAACATCTTCCAGTGAACGAAATTTATCTGCAGATTCAAAGAAGAAAAGTTTGTCCTTACCCATTTCATCCAGTACCGTTACAACTTCATGTACTTTGTAATATGCCTTGCTGATCGATTTTATTTCAAAAACCAATGTTTCTTCCCTGACAATTGAGTGAGCATCTTTTCTTAATTCGGGGCCTGCAGGCATGAGATCGAGGTCATGCTGGGCTATCGTTGCAGCAGTTACAAAAATCAGCTGTACCGTAATTAATATTTTTTTTATTATCATCATTTCTTTTTTATTACAATCTGTTCACTTAAACTATTCATTAACTTTTTATAAAACTCATGAAAATCAGCATAACTGCTGGCAAGATAAAATGGCTGTTTAAAATCAACAGTGATCTTTAAGTTAAGTGTATTGCCTGATGCGGTCATAAACCTACTGTATTGAATTCCCTTTCCGGGCATAGACATAGAAATATTTTCCGGCAAAGTTTCGTAAACATAGCCATCCGGTATGGTATAATTTCCATAGACCAGGTATTCCTGCTGAAAACCGAAATCTATGTCTGCATTGCGGTTCTCTTCAATAAAAGGGTTTGTTTCAATGTCATTGAAAAGATTGGTATTAAAATAACTATACTCACCGGAATTATTCAGCGGCATACTAAAACTTATTTTTTGAGAAAGTGGCAGAGAGTCTGTTTCTGCATTGGAAACAGTAATTTCCCGGACAGAAACCGCAGGGTATGGTTTGATGAAATATTGTTGTTTAAAATCGCCTGCATCTTTGAGATAGCGATCGGCCCGTTGCTTTCTCGCATAACCGCTGCAATTAACAGCACACTCACCGGTCATGAGCCCCTTATCATCAATTTTTCCTTCCAGCGCTACCATAACCTGGTACTTATATGTATTGTTGATAACATCGATCCATTTACCGTTATCAGTATCAACAATGAAACCACGGGTGTTTACAATATGTTCTGGCGTTAATTTATAATTGGAAACTTTATCGGTTGCATCCAGTACCAGGAACCCATCGTCTGTTTTTATGTATGCCATTACCACATTGAACTGGTTGATGGAATAATGGGTAGTATTTACCAATCCGTTTTCCCTTGTACTGAGCAGTATTGGGAAAGCCTTGATACCAGCCTTATTCAAAGCATTTACCAGCATCAGGTTTATATCGGCAGCATTGCCGTTCTTTTTTTGCCAGGCGTCCTTTACCCCTTCATCGGTAAACATTGCTTCATCATCAGTACAATTCATTTTAGACCTGATGGCATTGAATAAAAAATTGATCCGTTTATTTTTTTCTTCAATCATCATTGCTTCTTTAATAATGGGATCAAGTCCGGATATTTCTTTTTTTAGCTGCAAACCAAAATCTTCGTCTTTGTTTAAAGTCTTGATCACATCGGTCCAGGTTGAACGGAAATTTTCTATATTATTATTCCCATGATCGATCTGGGAGAGTTGAAATCCGATCCGTTGTTTATAATCTTTTGCAGCGCCCATAAAAGGTTCATCCCTGATACCAGCCAGGTTACGCATGATATAATTTTGTTTCAATAATTTAATAGTATAAGCATCGCCGCCAACCGATACTACATCTTCTGTTTCTTTTTCTTTTACTTCAACACTGTCAATGATCGTTGGCTGTGGGGTAAATGTAAGCAGGCGGGGGATCTTTACTTCATATTCACTATACCTCGTTGGTATCTCATCCTGGAAATACCAATCCTTTATATTGGTATATATCTCCCTTTCTAATTTATAACGGTATTCAATTACACTTCCAACTTTCACTTCAGGAAAAGCAATGATCAGCCTGCTGTAACGTTTATTGATACTTTTTGTATAAATAGAACTCTTCCCAACATCTGTAATTTTTATCTTGCCATTTTCATCAAGATTAAACGTGCAGGCATCAATATTGGATATCTTTTCATCATTGTTGTTGCTGTAAAACGGCACTTCAACATTCGCATAAGAAAGTCCTTTATCCTTTAATATTTTTATACGGACACGATACTCATACATTGTTTTAAAAAGTGTTACTCCTGCGGTACCACGATCATAATACATATTCGCATAGTCGATCAGTTTAATGGCTACGGCTCCTTTATCAAAATCACAATCGGTCATTTCAAGGTCTGCCTTTTCAATTTTATGATAGGAAGGAATTTTAGTCTGCGACATAACCGTATTCACGCAAAAGCAGGAAATGATAAGGGTCAATAAACTTTTCATCGTACTTATATATTAGGTTATAAAAGAGTGATCAAATTAAAACTCATTTTTTTTATAAACGAACTGTTCATTCAAAATAGGAAATAATTTTTTATAGAACTCATATGCTTCCGGCCTTTACATCAGGGAACGCAAAAATGAGTTCCGAATAACGCTTGTTGATCTTTTTTGTGTAAACAAGTTTCTTATCTATTTTAGTGATCACTGTATTCCCGGATGCATCAAGATTGATGGTTTGAGCAGAGAGGTTCTTAATATCTTCTATATTTTTTTCAGCAATAAAAGGAATTCGTATGTTGGCGAAATTCAATCCTTTGTTGTTCAATATTTTTATTCTTACATGCCTTTCTAACTGTGAACTAAGAACTCTTACCGGGGAATTCAGGTCAAGAAAACAATAAACTTCCGCTACATCGAACAAAACCATTGCTTCAGCAGCTTTATCAAAAGCACAATCTTTCATCTCAAGATCAGATTTCTCGATCTTACCAAAGCCGGGAATATCTTTCTGTGCAAATAGGGCCGTACAAAATATAGTGAGGATTATAGCTGCAATTATTTGTTTCATAAAGCAGTATTAGTTTGTACTAAAGTATAAAAATATATTATTAACCGTAACTTTATTTTATAATAATAGAAAATGAAATTAAAATACTTCATAGTACCCCTGTTCTTACTTCAATCATGCCTTGCCCAGCCGGCTGAAAATATCCCAACCAATAAAGATGAGAATACATTGCTTTGGGAAATAAGCGGCAACCATTTATCGAAGCCAACTTACCTGTTTGGTACATTCCATTTAATGTGTAAAGAAGATATACAGTTCAGCAACGGACTTAAAACTGCTATCAAAAATGCTGAAGAAGTTTATTTTGAAATGGATCTTGATGATCCGTCGAATACACTGGGCGCTTTATTCTTTATGAATATGAAGGATGGTAAAGCATTGAAGGATCTTTATACTGAAACCGAATACACAAGACTCAAAACATTTTTTGAAGATAGCCTGGATATGCAGCTTACCATGTTTGAGCATATAAAACCCAATTTCCTGGAAGCATTTCTATACCCCAAAATGATGCCATGTAAAAAATTGAGCGGGGTAGAAGAAGAGCTGATGAAAATCGCAAAAGAACAAAAACAAGAGATCAAAGGTTTTGAGACCATTCAATTCCAGGCTTCTGTTTTTGACAGCATCCCTTATACCAGCCAGGCGAAAGAACTTTTAAAAACAATTGACAGCCTGGAAATGTATAAAAAGTATTTTGATACCATGCTTACTGTTTATAAAACACAACAATTATCAGTAATGGAAACCATGTTCACGAAAAGTGAATATGGTATGGAAGAGAACCGGGACATATTACTCGACAACCGGAATAAGAATTGGGTAGAACAACTGAACAAAATTTTACCCGAAAAAAATATATTTATGGCTGTTGGGGCCGGGCACCTTGTTGGAGAAAAAGGATTGATCGCATTGTTAAGAAAGGTGGGTTATACTTTGAGGCCGTTGCTGAATAAATAAACAAAATTTGAAGTTTGAGGTTAAGTTTCAGCTATACGAACTAACCTCGAACATCAAACTTCAAACTACTTAATAACAACATCCTTAATGATCTTTTCACCCATTGATTCATTCACCCTTTCTATGATCTTCTCTTTCTGGTAAAGCAATTCATTTTTTAGCGGGGCAACGGTGGAAGTGATGAATAATGTGGTTCCGATGATCTGTATTTTATCAGTGTATTTTGCAATGGTCTTTCCCATGATCTCTTCCCACAATGCTTCTATACGCACAGCCTGTATGCCGCTTTTAAGCTTACTGCGTTTTAAGAACTCATTCATTGCGTCTTGTATAGAAAGTTCACCCATGAAGCGAAGTTAAGAATTTCGAACAAGGAACATTCGAATAATGAACAAGGAATCTCGAATGCTGAAGTGAGTAACTCCGATCATAATTCGAAATTCCTTGTTCATTATTCAAAAGGTTATCCTAATTCTATGATCTGGAAAGGCACATCCAACGAATCAAACGCTTCTTCTAATCTTTCCTTGTGTGTATCTGTAATAAATACCTGGCCGTTATTTTCCTTGCAAACCCATTGCAGTAATTGTTGCATACGCCTGCTATCTAATTTTTCAAATACATCATCCAGCAGCAGGAGAGGGGCAAAACCTTTTTCTTTTTTCAATAATTCAAACTCAGCAAGTTTTAATGCGAATAACAAACTCTTGCGCTGACCCTGTGAAGCAATGTTCTTAAAAACCTGTTCATTCAATTCAAAAAGGATATCATCTTTGTGTACACCGGCATTGCTTCTTTGTAATACAAGATCTTTTTGACGAAACTGTTTCAGTAATTCATCAAAAGAAAATTCATTCAACTTGCTGTTGTATTCTAAAGAAATTTTTTCTGCATCTTCTGCAATCAAATGATAAAATTGCTGTACAAGGGGTATCAGTTGTTTTAAAAAATCCTTTCTTCTTTTATGAATGAATTTACCTGGGGGTATTAGTTGTTCATCTAATATTTCAAGTACGGACATGGAACCATTCCTGTCTTCTTCCATTTTTTTTAAAAGACTGTTGCGTTGTTGGAGCACTTTATTATAAACAATGAGCTGTTGAAGATAACCGGCATCTAACTGGCTTAAAACAGTATCAATATAGCGGCGGCGGTTCTCACTTTTCCCTGTTATCAGTTCAATGTCATCCGGGGCGATCATTACTGCAGGCAGCAATCCGATATGCTTTGAAAATTTTTCATACGGCACATCATTCAATGAAAGTTCTTTTTTATTACTACCACGGTTAATACAAATTACTTTTTGTTCCTGTTGCTGTTTTCCAAAAAAAGCTTCCAGGCGAAACCCTTCCTTATCAAAATTTACGGCAAGTGAATCAGCTGCTGAAAAATAACTTTTGGTAAAGGAGCAATAATAAATCGCATCCAGCAGGTTTGTCTTGCCCTTG
>JANNBU010000137.1:0-4304 GCA_031385805.1 Ferruginibacter sp. | reverse complement strand
GAATAAGTGGAAACTAAATCCACTTTTATTTTTGTTTCGTTTTTTTCAGGCCATTTTTTATCTCCTTAAGCCCAACGCCCAACTTTGCCCGGCCCTGATTAAGCTGAATTAACTTTTTAAGGGACGACTAATTAAAATTTAATTCCAAATAAAAATTTCGTTTCTTTAATAAGCACCAGGCGGACACAGCATCAATTCCCAGCCTGAGGCAAAGCTCGACTTTGAAACCGCCTATCGGACACAGTCTTCAGCATCGGCGGGAGCCCACAAATAACATAAAATAAATCGCAACATTAAAAGTTATGCAAAAACGTAATAAACATGCATAAAAAATTAAAAAAAAATGACTAATTACTCCATCATCGCTCAAGTTATTGTTGCTTTGTCAATAGTATATGTTTGGATATTTCGTTTCGATAATATCGTGAATGAATTTAAACAATATCGCTTGAGTGACTTAACCCGTAGCATAGTAGGGTCTGCTAAAATAGCTTTGTCAACTTTGTTGATTGCAGGCATCTGGTATCCGGCTTTAGTACTTATTCCTGTCCTGCTTTTGGCTTTTCTTATGGTATCAGCACAATATTTTCACTTTAAAGTGGGCAATCCATGGCAAAAGCATATACCCTCTTTATTGCTGCTGATACTATGTATTTTCATTGCTGCTGTATCAGTTAAATCAATATAGCAATGAATTTACTTAATACCCTGATTTTAATTTCAAGTCTGTCTTTTATGTGTTATGGAATTGCTTATTTCAAATCACCACAAATGAAAAGCGAATTCAAACGCTTTGGACTCGAGAAAGCAGGGGCACTTACCGCAATTTTAGAATTATTGGGGGCATTGGGTCTACTGGTAGGTTTAAAGTTTCTTCCTATTCTACTGATTTCTGCAGGAGGCTTGGCAGTATTAATGTTTTTGGGGCTTGTAATCAGGATAAAAGTTAAAGACAGCCTTTGGATATCATTGTCTGCCTTATTTTTTATGATATTGAATGTATATTTTTTTTCATGTCGCTGCAGATATATTAAATAACCTGTTTGTGAAATTACAGGGATGATTAATTTGGAAAAATACTGCTAATAGAATCATACGGTTAGTTTATATTTGCACAGTTTAATCAGAGTATACAAAATTTTTAAAATAATAAACTCATGTTTAATAAATTTACAACTACAGATAAATTATTATTTATCGCTGCATTTCTTTCCCTAATTTTCTCCGAAATTTTGTATTTCAAAGGAGACGCAACCGCCGCCATATTTATTGGTATTTGGGTGCCTTCTATACTGGCTTTTGGAATTTATTTAAAACTAATAAACAACAAAAAAAATGACTGAAATAATCCCATATTTCGCAGGGCTAATTACGCTATTATTCGCAGTAGGCTTTTTGTTGGCATTAAAAGAAATGAGGAAACCAAAATACTAAACCCTGCTAGCTAAATGGCCCTGAATTAATATATACAAAACCCCTAATTGAAGGAGTAAAAATTTTATAAATAACCCAGCCTGTAGTTGAAATAATTAAACTAATTCCTGCATTTATTGTTGTAGTAGTAAATATCTAAAACAACAATGCAGCATTACTTAATAATTGGGGCATCCAGTGGTATTGGGCAACAATTGGCTATGCAACTTGCCGAATCAGGCAAGCAGGTAATAGCAACCTTCAATAAAAATAAACCCACTGTTGAAAATTCACATATCCACTTTCATCATTTAAATGTATTAGATGAAACTCTTTCTTTAGATTTTTTACCGGACGAATTAACGGGCTTGGTTTACTGCCCGGGCAGCATCAACCTCAGGCCCTTTGAAAGAATAAAACCTGCAGATTTTGAAGAAGATTTTAAACTCCAGGTAATTGGAGCCATTAAACTTATTCAAATGGTTCTTCCCAAATTAAAAAAAGTTGATAATGCCGCTATCGTTTTTTTTTCAACGATTGCTGTACAAACCGGCTTACCTTTTCATTCGCAGGTATCCGCATCAAAGGGTGCTATTGAGGGATTAACAAAAGCATTGGCGGCTGAATTTGCTCCAAAAATAAGAGTTAATTGTATAGCCCCATCCTTAACCAATACACCCCTTGCAGCTTCTTTATTAAATACGGAGCAAAAAGCAGATGCAAATGCTCAAAGACATCCGTTAAAACGAATTGGTACTACTACCGACATAGCAAACATGGCGGCATTTTTACTGTCCGAAAAGGCAAGTTGGATAACAGGACAAATTTTACATGTTGATGGAGGTATGTCTTCCTTAAAAAATTAAACAATAATTGGCAAAAGCAAAAAAATGAAAAACGCAATTAGATTAACGTTGTGTATTTTAATACCACTATTAGTTGGGGGCTTATCAGGCTATCTTACATCATCAAATATAATTACCTGGTATCTAACATTAAATAAGCCTTCATTCAACCCTCCTGATTATATATTTGGCCCCGTATGGACAATCCTATATACCCTTATGGGAATTTCTCTTTACATTGTTTTAAATAAAGCAAAAGAAGCTGACAAGTTTAAGTTGGCAGGCATTTTCATTTTACAACTCATTTTAAACTTCTTTTGGAGTATTATTTTTTTTAAATCACATCAAATAGGTATAGCCCTGTTTGAAATTTTGATAATGTGGGCAAGCATTGTAGCTATGCTTATCCTCTTTTATAAAACCAGTAAATTAGCTTCACTTATGAATATTCCGTACCTGCTTTGGGTAAGTTTTGCTTCAATTTTAAATTATAGCCTATATATTTTAAATCAATAAAGAATGAAAACTTTTTTATCAGCCCATTGGGAAAATTTAATTATGGCAAATTATGCCGTAAATCCTGAGGTGCTAAAACCTTATTTGCCAAATGCTGTTGAACTGGATTTTTACAATAATAAAATTTTTGTGAGCCTCGTTGGTTTTATGTTTAAACGAACCAGCCTGTTTAATATGCCTATCCCTTTTTTTGGAACCTTTGAAGAAATCAATCTGCGTTTTTATGTAAAGAGAGCTGAAGGAGATATAATAAAAAGAGGCGTTGTTTTTATAAATGAAACTGTTCCTTATAAATTGGTAGCATGGCTTGCCAACAAACTTTATAAAGAACACTACATCGCAATTCCAACAAAAAATTTAATTGCTAATTCTGAATCTATAAAACACATAAAGTATAAATGGAAAATAAATAATAGATGGAATCATCTGGAAGTAAATACTGTCAAAGAAAAAGAGCAAATGTTACCAGGCAGTGTTGAAGAATTCATCTTTGAACATTATTACGGATATACAAAAATAAATAGTCGGTTTTCGCAGGAATATAAAGTAAATCATCCCCGATGGCAAGTGAATAAAATAATAGATTATTCAATTGATTGCGACTTTACATCCATGTATGGAAACAATTTTTCATTCTTGAATAAACAAACACCCGATTCCGTAATTGTTGCGGAAGGTTCACCGGTTACAGTTAATTGGAAGCGAACTACATTCTAAATGTTTTATAGATGGAGCAAAAAGATATCGACAGGATTATTGAAATGGCCTGGGAAGACAGGACTTCGTTTGAAGCAATTAAAATACAATTTGGCTTTACTGAAGCCGATGTGATTACTTTAATGAGAAGGGAGTTAAAACGCAGCAGTTTTAATTTGTGGAGAAAGAGGGTAAATACTGGTGTAAGCCAAAAACATGCACTCAAAAGAAATTCTGAAATTTCCCGATTCAAGTGCAGCCTTCAAAAAACGATTGCCATGAATAAAATTAGTAAGCACTATATGGAATATTTATTTGTAACAGATTATAAGCAGATTATTGAAAAATTAGATCAAATAGATCCGGTTAAATATGGAAGTACCCGCAATTATGTGAATGGTGCCGTTACCTATTTGTCTCCATACATTTCCAGAGGGGTTATTAGTACCAAACAAGTGTTGAAAAATGTTTTAGAAAAGGGATATAAAATAGCAGAGATTGAATACTTTGTAAAGGAATTATGTTGGCGTGATTATTTTCAAAGAGTTGCTCAGGTAAAAGATATAAACAAAGAAATCAAACAAATACAATCCACTATTTCAAATTATGAAATTCCTGCACAAATTTTAAACGCTGCAACCGGAATAGAAGGGATAGATATTTCTATTCAACAATTACACCAGAGTGGTTATATGCACAACCATTGCAGAATGTATACGGCATCTATCATTTGCAATATCGCAAAATCACATTGGTATCATCCTGCAAAATGGATGTATTACCACTTGCTGGATGGTGATTGGGCCAGTAATGCCTGCAGCTGGCAGTGGGTTG
>JANNBU010000034.1:0-2953 GCA_031385805.1 Ferruginibacter sp. | reverse complement strand
AAGCCACTGAGTAGATGCTCCTCCGGCAGTACCAATATTTAATATACTGACAGGTTTATCACCTGTATACTTTTTTAAAAACTGCAGAATAATTTTTTGCCTTACTACAAACCACCAATGCATTGTTTCCAGTGTTGCATACTGTTGTACATATTCTTTATTCATCGACAGTTTTTCCGTTAATGATCTTTGATTTTATGATATACAGGGGGCGTTTTTTTACCTGGAAAAAGATACGCAATATATATTCTCCAATGATGCCCAATGAGAGTAACTGTACCCCGCTGAATAATACAATGGCAAAAATGAGTGCGGTAAAACCTTCGGGCACGGTTCCATAAACCAATTTTTTATAGAGTGTGATTCCCAGGTAGATCAATGAAACAAAAATGCTGATGAATCCAATAAACCCTATGAACCGGATAGGCAATTCACTGAAATTAAAAATACCGTTAAACGCTAATTTGAAAAGGGAACGGAATGAATATTTGCTAACACCTCCTTTGCGTTTATCACGTTCGTATGCTAAGCCTGCCTGTTTAAATCCAACCCAGCTTCTTAATCCGCGTAAATAGCGGCTTTCTTCGGGCAAACTATTTAAATGAACAACTACCCTTTTACTTATCAATGAAAAATCTCCTGCATCGAGCGGCATTTTAATATTTGAAAAACGTTTGAGCAGGCGGTAATATAATTTGTAACAGATCTTTTTTATAAAATTTCCCTTCCGGTTACTGCGGATACCATATACCACATCATATCCTTCATTCATTTTATCAAGAAATTGCGGAAGCATTTCAGGTGGGTCCTGTAGGTCGGCATCAATTATAAATATGGCATCAGAAGCATCATTCACCTGTGCAAGGCCTGCAGTGAGCGCCATGGCATGTCCAAAATTCCTTGACAAAAAAATGGCTGAATAATTTTCTTTCCCCTTGCTCACCTCGTCAATGATCGCAGCCGTATTATCTGTACTGCCGTCATCAACAAATAACACACTGATATCAAAGCCTGATCCTTTTATCAGTGTTTCCAATCGTGTACACAACCCGGGCAATACAATTGCTTCATTATAAAGCGGAATTAATATGGTAATATTTTTTACCTTGCTCATGTTATTGAAGATACAACTTAAGATAATTGATTTAATTCTTTATTAAAAAATCATTTGAACCTAAGTAATTTATCAGTTTCAATTTTAAATTAGTACGTCATTGCGAGGAACGAAGCAATCTAACCTGGGTTTTGCTAACAATTGAGATTGCTTCACTGCGTTCGCAATGACGAATATTTTCAAACTGATACATTGGCGAACATATACAAAGCTACTCATGGCAACTAAAAAAACCTACAATTAATAAACAGGCATGCTTTTTAATTCCCTTGAATTCATTATTTTCTTCCCGCTTGTTACGCTCCTGTATTTTTTATTGCCTCATAAATTCAGGTGGGCGCATCTATTATTTGCCAGTTGCATTTTTTATGCAGCTTTTATTCCACAATATTTACTCATACTTTTTTTCCTGGTCCTTATTGATTTTGCTGCCGGATTGCTCATTGAAAGCCAACAGAACAAAAAATGCTGGCTCATCATAAGCATTGTTGCCAATATTTCCCTGCTGGGAATATTCAAATACTATGATTTTTTTATTGCCAACGTGAATGAACTTACCGGTTCCCATCTCATTCTATTAAAATGGATATTACCCATCGGGCTTTCTTTCCACACTTTTCAATCGATGAGCTATACCATTGAAGTTTACCGTGGCAGGCAAAAAGCCATCACCCATGCCGGTTATTATGCATTGTATGTAATGTTTTATCCTCAATTGGTTGCCGGTCCAATTGAAAGACCACAAAACCTGCTTCCACAATTTTTCAGCAAACAACAATTCTCTTCACAGAAATTATATGAAGGCCTCAGGCTGATGGCCTGGGGATTTTTTAAAAAATTAGTAATCGCAGACCGGATCGGGCAATATGCTGATGCGGTATTCAACCACCCCCAACATGCAGGCACTTTGCCCGTATGGCTGGCCGTATTTTTTTTCAGCATACAGATATATGCCGATTTTTCAGGGTACTCAGATATTGCTATTGGCGCAGCCCGTTGCATGGGCATTGACCTCAGCATTAATTTCAACCGGCCTTATCAATCAAAAAATATTAGGGAATTCTGGAAGCGCTGGCATATCTCCCTTTCAAGCTGGTTCAGGGATTATGTTTATATTCCTTTGGGTGGTAACAGGAAAGGTAAAGTGCGAAAAAATATAAACCTGATGCTGACATTTATCCTGAGCGCTATTTGGCATGGTGCTGGCTGGACATTTATGGTTTGGGGCTTTTTACACGGCCTCTATACATTGATCTATGATGGATCAAAAAAATATTTTACAAAGGTTCCCGGTTTTTTTGCATGGCTGATAACTGCCGCCTGTGTTGGTTTTGCATGGATCTTTTTCAGGGCACCTTCCTTAAACAGTGCCATGCAGCTAATATCCCGTAGCATGAACCTGCGTGACATTTCATGGAACATTAACGTACCTGGGGTTAGCATTGAATTTGGCAATTTTACATTAGCTTTTTCGCTTTGTATGATCGCTTACATGTTTATAGTGGAAAAATTTACAAGTCCGAAATTGTATGATCTGAACGCAAAAAAAATAACGGATATCAGCATATTTTCAGTTTCGGTTTTACTGATCCTGTTTTTCGGGGTATTTCAAAAA
The DNA here is from genome assembly GCA_031385805.1 of Ferruginibacter sp. Taxonomy (GTDB): domain Bacteria; phylum Bacteroidota; class Bacteroidia; order Chitinophagales; family Chitinophagaceae; genus Ferruginibacter. The sequence goes on along the minus strand of JANNBU010000034.1, from coordinate 224 downwards.
TCAAGTTTTATTTACTTTCAATTTTAATGATGTATTTAAAAAGGTTGATCATAGTCATTTTAATTAGCTGCTCAGTTGCGTACTTAGCTGGTAATATATTCGATCGCATTTATAAAAAAAGATGGTCAACACTTTTCTTTGAAAAAACAGATGCGCTGATAAGGTCCAAAACCAATTATGATATTATTTTCTTAGGTAATTCTAAAGTGCATTTCGGTATCAAC
>JANNBU010000490.1:0-4929 GCA_031385805.1 Ferruginibacter sp. | reverse complement strand
AATCTGCATGAGATGATCATGCTAATAATTAAGATTGCTTCGTTCCCCGCAATGACGTATTTAAAAGTGAAATTGATGAATACAAAAGAATAAATGTCAGAAGTTTTTTCTTCATAATTTGTTCAAAACCTGTTACCGGGATTGTAAAAGGATTTGGTGATCTTGCATTACTAAATTTACCTGTTATGTTCCTGATAATTCTTGGTATCCTGCTTTTAATTCTGTCTGCAACCGTTTTAAAAAATCATCCTTCCCTTAACAAATTTAAAAACCTGGGGCGGCTTATCGGGCTGGCTTTTATTGGCATGGGAATTATTTCATCTGCAGTTGTACAGATCAACCCGGGACAGGTTGGGATAAAGATATTGTTTGGCAATATTCAAAACGATGTGCTCGGCAGCGGACTTCATTTTGTTAATCCATTACTTGAAATACAAAAGCTGGATGTAAAGACACAGAACTATACGATGAGTGGTGTTAATGATGAAGGTCATAAGCAGGGTGATGATGCGATCAGGGTATTAACCAGCGATGGCCTGGAAGTTACCATTGACCTAACCGTTCTTTACAAAGTTGTGGCTACCGCTGCACCAAAATTATTAAGAGAAACCGGCGATGATTTCCGTGATAAAATTGTTCGTCCTATAACCCGTACTAAAATAAGAGACAATGCCGTGTATTACCAGGCTGTTGATCTTTTTGGAAACAAGCGGGATGAATTTCAACAACGGATCTATAAAAGCATTGAGGATGATTTTAAAAAACGCGGGCTGATGCTTGAACAATTATTAGTAAGAAATATTACACTTCCCAATTCAGTAAAAGCTTCCATTGAATCAAAAATTAATGCAGAACAGGATGCAAAGAAAATGGAGTTTGTATTGCAGAAAGAAAAACAGGAGGCAGAACGTAAACGGGTAGAGGCACAGGGTATTGCAGATTATCAACGCATCATCAACACCGGGCTTACCAGCCAGCAATTACAATACGAGCAAATAAAGGCGATGAAGGAACTGGCGCTCAGTAATAATTCAAAAGTGATCATCATGGGCAAGGGCAACAGCCCGATCATACTGGATGCAAAAGACCAGTAAACTTTTTATTTAAGGTTGGCAAACCTTTACAAATATCCTTCGCAACAGCGGAGGTTTTTAATTTAATATCTTTAGATCATGGAAATGGTTACCCTAAAAACTTTTGATAATTATTTTAATGCCAATATCATTTTAGGCAGGTTACAGGAAGCGGGAATAGATTGTTATTTAAAAGATGAATACACGGTAACGATTGACCCGATCCTCAGCAATGCGATCGGTGGTATCAAGCTTACTGTTAACATAAAAGATGCGGAAGCTGCTGCAAAATTGCTTGAAGAATTTGAAGCGGAATATCTGAAAACTGTAAAATGTCCCAAATGCAGCGGTAATAATATTATGCTTATTTCAAAACCGGGTGCCGGAAATTTTATTACCGCCATCCTTACCTGGCTTTTTGCCAGTTACGCTATAGCGCTGGAAAATATCTATCAATGCCAGGATTGCCGATATGAAAGCGCAACGCTTCCGGAAAATTATACTGATGAAGAGAATTATAGTGTTTAATTTTTAATGGTTTTCTAAATAACTTTGTTGCCTGCACTTTAAATACGAAGTTTAAAAATCAACAGACATGCAATCCCTTTTCGATTCAACTACATACAATGAAATCATTGACAGGTTACATAAGCTTTCGCCAACAGCTGCAGCACAGTGGGGCAAGATGAATGTTGCCCAGATGCTGGCACATTGTAAAGAAGCTTTTAAAGTTCCGTTGAGTGAAAAAGAAATGCCCGGTTCTTTTTTGGGTAAATTAATTGGCGGGCTGATAAAGTCAAAGCTTTACAACGACTCTCCCTGGAAAAAAAATTTACCAACAGCGCCAAATTTCATCATAAAGGGAGAACGGAATTTTCATGATGAAAAACAAGAATTGCTTGATCTCGTAAATAAATTTTATACCGCTGGCCCACCAGGTATTGGCAAATTTCCACATCCTTTTTTTGGAAAGTTTACTTCTGAACAATGGGGTATGAGCATGTACAAGCACCTTGATCATCACTTGCGGCAGTTTGGTACATAGTATTTATTTTACCCGCGTTTTTATCAGGGAGAATGTTGTTATTTTGAAACACAGCGGCACGGAGACACAGAGAAAAATGATTTTATTTTTTTTATTTAAAATGAACCAACCGGTTAACTGCTTCTTCCAATGTTGATTCCTTTTTTGCAAAACAAAAACGCAATACTTTATTATCAATTGCTTTTTTATAAAACGCAGAAACGGGAATGGTTGCAACGCCCGCTTCCTTAGTTAACCTGACTGCAAAATCGTTCTCAGGCTCTTCGCTCATTTCCTTATAACTATACAATTGAAAGTAACTTCCGTAAGATGGCAGTGCAACAAATTTTGTTTGCTGCATACAATTATAAAAATGATCCCGCTTTTGTTGCAGGAATTTTCCAAGCTGCAGGTACTGGTCTTTATCTTTTAAGAATTCAGCCAGTGCATACTGTGCCGGGCTGTTGCAGGTAAAGCAATTAAACTGGTGTACTTTCCTGAATTCTTTCATGAGTGCATCCGGTGCAATACAATATCCAAGCTTCCAGCCGGTACAGTGGTATATTTTTCCAAATGAAAAACAAACAAAACTTCTTGCTGCCAGGTCGGGATAGCGAAGCATGGAAAGATGAGGCTTATCATCAAATATCAAATGTTCATACACTTCATCGCTGATAATAATAATACCTGTATCCTCAACAATGCTGCGTAATTGTTCAATATCATTTTCATCCAGCACGCTACCTGTTGGATTGTGTGGTGTGTTGATGATAATGGCTTTTGTTTTCGGCGTTACTTTATTTTTAACTTCCGCCCAGTTTATCTTGTATCCCGGTAAGGTTAATGCAACCGGTATTGCAATGGCTCCGTTTATTTCTATATTGGGAATATAACTGTCATACGCAGGTTCAAATAAAATAACTTCATCGTCCGGTTGCAGGATCGTTGTAAAGGCGGTATAGATAGCATAAGTACCGCCGGGGGTAATGGTAATATCTGTTTCCGGATTTATGGCAGATGCGTAAAGTGTATTGCATTTTTCGGCCAGGCTTTCACGTAATGCCGGCAATCCGCACATGTGCACATATTGGTTGTTTCCCTGTAACATTGCTTTATTCAATAGTGAAATCAATGTTTCATTCATGTGAAAATCGGGGAAGCCCTGGCCAAGGTTTACAGCATTGTGCTTTGTCGCCAGTGAACTCATTACAGTGAATATAGTTGTACCAAATGACGGCAGTTTGCTTTTAATAAATGTTGACAATGAAAAGTATTTTGGTTAATGACTTTTCAAAAATAACATTTAAGCAGAAAAGGAAGGATTAAGATTTTCAGGATACACAGATTTATTACCGGGTTTTACTGTCTGCATTTTAGTTCGGCTGCTTCTTACAAATAAAAATATTAACGGGAAGCACCAAAGTATTTTAGATAAAATGCCTGTTGTGCTTTGAAACAACCGAAGCCGTTGAGCAGGCACTTCATTTACCGGGCCGAACTCAGCTTTTTGAGCATTGCCAAACTGATACGCTATGTCTTTATGTTTGGCGGTATCATAATATTTTTTCAGCTTGTCGTTACTTTCTTTCCAGTTTTCGTGCAATCGCTGGTTTAAATTCATATACGGCTCCATATTCGGATCAAAGTAATACCAGCGCCCGTTGTTTTTTACTTCCAAAGCATAATGGTGTGGAAATCCAACTTTTCGATAATCCGATTTTTTTCTTTTTAATATTTCCATCATTACCAGTGCCTGTTGTGAACAAGCCGCATAAGGATGTTTCATGATTTTATCGGGTTGAACTTTGCACGACAGGCCAATACCTGTAATCTTTTCGCCAACAGCAGCTATCCAGTTTTCGTTCAATTTCCAATGTGAAAAGCCGTGGTAAAAACGGCAGGATATGATATAAGCCAACAATACATTATACTCGGCAGAATTAATATCTATATCTTTTAAAGCCGCTGCTTCATCAATATATTTTTCAAGTTTATCAATTGAGTTGATGGAAGCGAGAGCAGGATGAAATCTTTCTGTATTATTATATGCAAACTGTTCATTGATGTCTTTATCAATAAAATTGGGTACCGCCAGCAGTACCGCCATTGCAATAAGTAAAGTTTTAATCATCATTGCGAAGTGTTGTGATTAAGGAAACAACTGCTTCTATATAAAAGATAGATCAATATAGATCAGGCAGTTAACGAATAATAAATGCGGTTTATTGTACCCTGCGAGACTTTTTTATTCTATAGGTACTTATCGCCTTTACTACGCTTTATTTCGGCCACATATTCTTTTATTTCCTGTTCATTTTGTTTTTTGCATATCATCAAAACATCCTTTGTGTCTACGATAACAAAATCTTCAAGTCCCTGTAGTAAAACCAGCTTTTTATTATCAACATGTACCATGTTTTTGGTGGCATCTATGATAACTACATTATTTCCTGCTACTGCATTATCAAGATAATCTTTTTCAAGGGTTTCATAAGCGCTGGCCCAGGTACCCAGGTCGCTCCAGCCAAAAGAAGACGGGATCACATAAACGTTGTCTGCTTTTTCCATTACACCATAATCAATAGAAATATTTATACACTGCGGATAGATACGCTCTATTGCAGCTGCTTCTTTTTTAGTGTTCAGATTCGCTTTTTCGGCGTCAAATACCTCATGCATTTCCGGCAATAATTTTTCAAATGCCTTAATGATATTTTTTACCTGCCATACAAATATGCCGGCATTCCATAAAAAATCGCCGCTGGCAACAAATGTTTCTGCAAGTTCCCTGTCGGGTTTTTCAGTAAAGGTTTTTACTTTATAAATATTATC
>JANNBU010000479.1:0-7424 GCA_031385805.1 Ferruginibacter sp. | reverse complement strand
CTTCACAGGCAAGCCAGTTGGGATATGTGCGACTCAAACCGGTTGGCCTAACAGGTTCGTGTGCATCGAGCATGATCTTATACGAAGCAGTTTTTTGTGCAACCCTTATATAATGATTCACCATCCATTGTCCGTCGTGGTGTTCACCACGAGGAATGATGTGACCTACATAGCCCGTCTTTACTGCATCATATCCATTTGCTTTCATAAAGCGGTAAGCGGTATCCATTTGCCTTTCATAATTTGTAACAGAAGCAGAGGTTTCGTGGTGCATGATAAGTTTTACTTTTTTGTAAGCTGCATAGCGCTTCAATTCTTTTACATCAAAATCAGGATATGGGGTAACAAAGTCAAATACGTTTTCTTTATACTGTCCAAACCAGTCTTCCCAACCGGTATTCCATCCTTCAACCAATACGCCGTCAAAGCCATGCTTTGAAGCGAAATCAATATAACGTTTTACATTAGCCGTAGTTGCACCATGCTTGCCGGTAGGTTTTAAATTCGTGGCATCAAAGCTGGTGGCATTTTGACTTCCCGCATAATCCCAGGTAGCTTTGCCCACATGCATTTCCCACCAAACGCCGATATACTTTGTTGGTTTGATCCAGCTGGGATCTTTGATAACAGATGGGTCATTTAAATTTAAGATAGTATGTGAGGCGAGGATATCTGTTGCTTTATCAGAAACAATGATCGTGCGCCAGGGTGTCTTTGCCGGTGTTTGCAGGTAAGCTTTATTACCCAATGCATCCGGAACCAGCTTAGATGATAAAGTAAAAGATGATTTATCAATGTGCAGGTTCATGGCAGGGTAATTTACCAACGCCGCTTCATGAATGTTGATATACAAACCATCAGTTGATTTCAGCATCAGGGGTGTTTGTACCGCATTTTTATCAAAGAACTGGTGAGCAAAAATGCTGGCGGCATATTTCGGGTCTTCACCGTTTACTTCATCTAAGTTTGTAACATTAGGACTGAATTCATTGCTGTCATAATCGCCGGGTATCCAAAAAGCCTTGTGGTTACCCGTTAGATGAAATGCTGTACTTTCATCCGATACAATAAAATGTTGCATATCCTTTTGTACCGGAAATTCATAACGGAATCCAACGCCATCATCAAATACTTTGAATACAATGCTGAACTCAATATTCTTAAAACTTTTTTTATCAAGCTTAACGGTAAGTTTGGTGTAATTATCACGGATCTCTTTTACATCGCCCCAAACCGGTTTCCAGGTTGTGTTGGAACTGCTTTGTTCTTTTGAAATAAGGCTAAGTCCATTTCTTAAAGAAGGCAGCGCTGTATCCCTCATGGTTTCCTTTAATTCAAAACCCAATGCAGAAGGAAGCATTACCGGCCTGGATTTATAGGTTACTTCATACATGGCCGTACCGCTTTCATTCAGCCAGAAGTTGAGTACGATATTTTTGTTGGGGGAAACAACTGTTGTTTTGTCTTGTGCAGATCCAACAGCAGTTACCAATACTGCCAGTAAAGCAGCCAGCCATTTTTTGAATAACATCATTTTTATGTTTAGAAAGTAAATTTATTGATTATCGTGTAAAGATTACACATTTTGTAGGAAAATAAAGCGGTAGGAATGAAAAATAAGTAATAAAAAAGTGTTTTGCTTTGATCCAACTCCTCAGCTTTTATTCAATTTATCCAATCTATGAGTGAAGGGGGTCATTTATAGACTATCAAGATCTGTTTTCAAATAGCAAAACCGATTTCATTTTCCGGTCATCTAAAACTGTTTATGCTTTTTTTATGTATATCTGGTAATACGGGAATAAACTAAATAAAATAGGGCTTAGCTAATTCATCAATTAATTCAAAACATTACAACTCTTATAATATGAAAAAAACAATCGCGTTTGTATTTGCAATTATTTTTGCAGTAGCATCATGTTCAAAGAAGTCGCCTGATACGGCATTGGCAACTGTTCCAGAGCGACTTGAAATTACACCGGCAAGCAATAGTATCTTAACGGGGGAAACATTTCAGTACGGCTTAAAATATTATAATAATTCCGGGCTGCTGTCAACCTTACCTGGGAGCGTGTCCTGGAGCACAACAAATGTAGCTATTGCATCAGTAAATCAATCGGGCCTTGTAACAGCCGTTGGTGCTGGGCAAACAGAAATAAAAGCGATGTATAATAGTATTTTAACAACATCATTGCTTACAGTTGTAAATAACAATACCCAATTAGCAACGGTAATGGTAATGCCTGCAGATTTGCTCGAGTTAAAATTAAATGAAACCGCAACACTTACTGCCATTGGAAAAAATAACTTAGGCGGCACCATAAATGGCCTTGGGTTTTTATGGCAAAGTAGCAATGTTCCGCTGGTTGCTGTTAGTCCTACCGGTGTTACAACAGGTATGGCTTATGGCACAGCCAACGTTACCGCCGCTTCGTCTGGCATTCAAAGTTCACCGGTAATGGTACAGGTAATTCGTAATGGAAATTTTTCTGGTATGGGAAGTACTGGGATGGCTAAATTAAAAATTGAGAATGCTGTTTTAAAGCTTCAGACAACAACAGATTTTAATGTTTCAGCAGGGCCTCCGGATCTGAGAATATATTTAGGGAATAATAGTTCAAACATCAATGGCGCTGTTGAAGTAGCATCGCTTAATCAGAGAAGTGGGGCGCAAACCTGGAATATATCGGCGCCTACCAGCATAACACAATACCGGTATGCAATTGTATGGTGCCTGCAATTTGGGGGTACTTATGGTGTTGCTGATTTGGGTAATTAAGTCACACAAATTCAGTTTTATGTTTACGGTAACTATTAAATTCAAAAAATATATGTAAATAAATCAATCGCTATTTTAGAACTGTTTGATAATTTTTTCAATAGCGTTGTTCCCGTCGCTTTTTACTTCTAGATAGTAAACTCCGGGGAGTAATTTACTTATATTTAATACTGTTTCTTTCTCTGTTACATACTGTTTTTTATATACTATCCCTGATTTATCATATAGCTTAAGAAAAAATTCACTATGTTTTACTGGCAGCATACTAAGATGTAAGGTATCATTAGCGGGAAAACACAAAGCTGGCTGTTTAAAACTGGATTTACTATCCCCATTAACGGTGAGCCGTAATCAACACTTCAGGTGAATAAATCTTGCAGAGATCAAGAATTTTATAGTTTTTAATGAATTAAAACACTACCCGGTTTTTATAGGTGATAATGTACAGATAGTATCTCATTTTATATACCTGCATCACTTTAACCACATATCTGCAAAATATTGCCGTTGTTGTAATTTGCTATGGTCAGTTTTGCTGCTTGTGATATATTTATTGCATGAAAAAGTGCTATCTGCTTTTAAATCTTATGCTACTTTCTTTTATGATGGTTACTGCCAGTCCCAGCGATACGATCATTCAAAAAAAGAAATACAACACCAAGCGGTTAACAGGTGCTTCCATTTCATTGGATGGCATTCCATCAGAAGACGCCTGGAATAAAGTGGAATGGGGCGGCAATTTTACACAATGGCAACCCAATGAAGGAAAGCCACCCTCCCAGCCCACTTCATTTAAAATATTATACGATGATAAATTTCTTTATCTGGCTTATAACTGTAAGGATGTATCGCCGGATTCTGTTAGCAAAAGAATGGGCAGGCGGGATGATTTTCCCGGCGACTTTGTTGAAATAAATATTGACAGTTATCATGATAAACGTACTGCTTTCTCTTTCACTCTTTCTGTTTCGGGTGTACGCGGTGATGAATTTGTTTCCAATGATGGTAATAACTGGGATGCAAGCTGGAATCCCATCTGGTTTGCCAAAACACATATCAATAAAGAAGGCTGGACTGCCGAAGTAAAAATTCCGTTGAGTCAGTTGCGCTATGGCAATGAAAAAGAAAAGGTTTGGGGATTCCAGGTAATGCGGCGCATTTTCAGAAAAGAAGAACGTTCTACCTTTCAATTGATACCCCAGAATTCGGGTGTGTGGGTAAGCGCTTTCGCAGAATTACACGGATTAAATAATATTCCTTTTCACTGGCAGGTAGAGATTGCACCTTATGTAACTGCACAGTTAGACACATACAAAAAGGAACCGGGCAATCCCTTTGCCGATGGTTCTGATGTAAAGGCTTCGGCCGGTGTGGATGGAAAAGTAGCTGTTACCAATAACCTGATCCTTGATTTTACCATCAATCCTGATTTTGGACAGGTAGAAGCCGACCCGTCACAGGTACGTATAGACGGTTTTCAGAATTTCTTTGATGAGAAACGTCCTTTCTTTATTGAAAGCAGGAATATTTTCGAATACCAGCTTACCGGTTCGGAGGCTGGTGGCGATTATGATGCCGACCTGCTTTTTTATTCCCGACGTATTGGAAGCTCACCACACGGTTATCCCAATACCAGAGGCGGTGAATATGTAAAATATCCACAGAACACTTCTATACTCGGCGCTGCAAAATTTAGCGGCAAAACAAAAAATGGATGGAGCATCGGTGTGCTGGAAACTGTTACCGAGCGTGAAAATGCTACGATCGACAGCAGTGGAAAAAGAAGAAAAGAAATGGTAGAACCACTGACAAATTATTTTGTAGGCAGATTACAGAAAGATATCAAAGACGGGAATACCATTCTTGGTGGGATATTTACAGCGGTAAACCGGGAGCATGGCCTGGATAATATGCTTCACCGCAGTGCTTATTCTGGCGGTATTGATTTTTTACATTACTGGAAAAAACGTACCTGGTACATCCGCGGAAATGTTGTTTACAGTAAAGTGAATGGAAGTAAGGACGCCATATTGAATACACAAACTGCATTTGAACACCTTTTTCAACGTCCCGGTGCCAAAGAACTAACAGTTGATCCTAGCCGAACTTCACTCACCGGTACAGGTGGCACACTCCGTTTTGGAAAGATTGGCGGTAAGTCAGGCAGGATGGGCCAGGTATTTAAATTTGAAACAGGTATTACCCTGCGTTCTCCCGAACTGGAACTAAATGATATTGGCTTTATGCTTACATCCAACGAGATCAATCATTTTACCTGGGCCGGCGTATATTATGCAAAGCCTTTTTCTATTTTTCGCAATGCCCGGTTAAATTACAATCATTGGTTCAGGTGGGATTATGGCGGGCAATTGCTTTACCAACAGTTCAATGTAAATGCCCATGCCACTTTTAAAAATAACTGGCAATCAGGTACAAATGTAACCTGGAATCCTTATGATGTTTCCAATACCGCTTTGCGTGGTGCAGGTTCACTCCGCCGCCCGGATGGTATCGGCTGGAGTTATTATGTGAACAGCGATTATAGAAAAAAAATAAATGTAAGCCTGAACCTTTTCAGGTTTTGGGGATCACACAATACCATGGATGTTAAAAGTGCGGGGCTTTCTGTTTATGCAGTTCCGATAAACGCACTCAGTATCAGCCTTGGCGTTAATTATGGTTATAACTGGCGCAGGCAGGACCAGTTTGTTCAGAATATCTCCTATAACAATACCACACGTACTGTTGTTGCCGAGGTAAAGCAACAAACACTACGCTTTACCGGTAGGATAAGCTACAACATTACTCCCGACCTTACCGTGCAGTATTATGGGCAACCATTTATTACCAGGCCAACTTACACAAACTTTGCGGTGGTTACAAATGCCATGGCAAAGAAACACACTGATCGCTTTACACGTTTTGCGCCGGCACAGATCAGTTACAACAACGGCACTTATCATGTTGATGAAAATATAGATGGTATTACAGATTATAGTTTTGGTAAACCCGATTTCAACTTTGTACAGTTCCGTTCCAACCTCATCCTAAGATGGGAATACAGGCCGGGATCTGAATTTTATTTTGTATGGGCCGACGGAAATACATCCGATCAATTTAATGACCTGGATTCACCGGTGTTTAAAAGCCTTTTTAATAATGCTTTTACAGGCAATACGCGTAATAGCTTTTTAGTAAAATGGACGTACCGGTTTTTGAAATAGATATTCAGGACTGTATTAAGGTTAAATACTGATCAGGGTGAGCCTTTATCAGTATTTAACCTTAGTATTTTCCATTCCCCCACTCCTTCCACAATAACATGGCGGAAAATTCAAAAACCTGCATTTTTTTAAATACCTTTAGTATCTGTATTCAGATACTTTCCTGCTAATTCCATTTTCGGCTGAACCATTCCTGATCATCCTGCTTAAAACCTTCCCGTTCCCGTTACAATCTTAACTTAACCAGTGAGCATGATCATAAAATTTACATTAAGGGTTTTCGTTGTTTTTTTTGTATTCAGCCTGCAATTGTATTCTCTTGCAAGTGCACAGATCAGCATAAGGCCTTACTCACAGGTTTATTCCGAGAATTTACGGGGAAGTTGCGTGCTGTTTGGCAATACCAGTATGAATATTGTTGATGCCGATACGATCAGCACTTCCAAGATCAATGAAACGGGCAATCCATTGAATAATGCCGGTGGTTTGGGTTATAGCAATTATGGAAATGATAATGAGAACATGCAATTCATTGATATTGATGTTACACCCCTAAACCTTGATCTGTTTGGTTTTGGCTCTGGTGGATGGAAATTTTTGGATAATGGCAGTGATCAGGGAACAGCCTGGGTTGATCTGAATGCTCCCGACACATGGAATGCCGGTGTTGCAGGTTTTGGTTACGGTTATACCCAGCAAACAACCATTGCCGGTGGAAACATTACTGCTTATTTTCTAAAAACCGTAAACATTGCAGATCCTGCACTTTACGGAAGTTTTGAACTTACCTATAGTTACGATGATGGTATTGTGATCTATGTGAATGGTCACGAAGTTACAAGAGCCAATATGCCTGCCGGAACCATTACATACCAGACCCGGGCACTGGTTGCTAATTATACGATTGGAGAAAACGTATCAGTACCAGCTGATTATTTTACTCCCGGTGTAAATATCATTGCTGTTGAAATACACCAGGTCGATCCGGTTAGCAATAATTGTTATTTTGATATATCTGCGAAAGCCATTGGCAGATCTACTTTCAATTCATCTTCAGCCAATCTAATATTGCCGGCAGGAACAAACACGATCAAATTTGCGAGATTGTATTGGGGAGGAAGGATAGACAATACTGCCATTGCTGTTTCGCCGGATACCCTGCGCCGCATATTGATACGTAAAGGCACAACCGCTTCTTATACACCTGCCATTGCACCTGCAACTAACGTAGACCTGTATGCCCTGAATGCAGGTGAAACGATTTACCAGGCTTATGTAGATGTAACTTCTTTTGTACAGGCACATGGTGCCGGAGCTTATACCATCGCAAACCTGCCTGCAACACCCGGAAATGTAGATGGCGGTGGAAAATATGCAGGCTGGAGTATTGTTGTCGCTTATGCGAACCCTGACTTAAATTA
>JANNBU010000474.1:0-3993 GCA_031385805.1 Ferruginibacter sp. | reverse complement strand
ATATTTACCTTGTATATATTAGTGAAAACTTTTCCGGGACTTGGCTCCGACCTGAATGTATTGCCTGATGTATCTACCATTTGAAATTCTGCTCGCTGCACATTGCGGTAATAAGTAAGTCCCCAATAGATCCTTCTTTTATAATTCTGATAACTCAGGTACCATTCATTGTCCTTAAGGTTGGTGCTTAATTTAAAAGCGCCCATTATCCTGATATCTTCCAGGAGGTCGGAAACACCCAGGCTTATCATGCCATTTAACGGCGTGCCGCTATTGAGCGTAATCGGTCCGGCGCCACCCTGGTATGCCTGGAAGCGATTGATCAATACAGCGTTGTTAAAACCTACTGATCCAAAATCTGCAGAAAATTTAAGTGGCTTGTACCTGTACAGTTTTGCATTTGCCAAACCGGGTGACAGGGATTTGCTTTCCGGTTTTGTTACCGGTGCAACTATTATGGCTTTACTGCTATCGGCACTGAATTCATTTTGAAAAAAATCTTCCTGGCTTTTAGTAGAATCTGTATCATTTTTGGAGGAAGGCAATGTTTTTGTAAGCCTGCTTTCCCTCATCAGTTTTTTTGCATATTCTGTCGGCTGTGCAGTTATATTTCTTCGCCTGAGTGTATTTTCATCAATCTTTAATTTGTACAGGATCTTCTCATCACTTTGCCTGGTTACTTCACTTACCTGGTTGTTGTCGCCTGCGATCCTTGTTTCACCAACAGTACTTGGATAATTACTCAAAGGAAAACTATAAGCAGAATCTTCCGATACAGATACCACTGCAATAGAATCAACATCTGTTTTTTTATAGATCCTTAAGGTACTGTCCACTTCTTTGGCAGAAGGGTTTCTCAAAATATCATCACCAATCAACACCAGTGTATCCAGTCCCGCTTTTTTGGTTGTAAAAAATCCGGCATAACGGTTACCAATACCGTTTTCATCACTGATAAATGTAAAGTGGTTTCCGTTGTATTGTACGGGATAACGTGCATTTCCATATTTCAGGTTGGTTAGCTGTGATACCTGGTTCAATTCAGGCTTGTCGCCAAAATCAGTGATCAGAAATATATTGTACCGGTTGTTGCTTGGCAATACGGTATCAGCAGTTTTTGCAGAAGCAGCCGGCCGGTTGCTGGAAAAAATAATTCCTGTTTTATTCGGAAAAGAAACAAAGGAAGCGTCTAAATTATCATAAACATCATTGGTGATCTGCTGTACTTTTTCATTTTCGATATTCATGGTATAAATATCTGTATGGCCGTTCTTTACGGCAGATAACAACAATGTCCGGCTGTCGAGCATATATTTTACATCCTGCACCTGGTCAAATTTATCGGTAATGTCTATTTTGTATTGTTTGATACGTGTGATGATATCATACACAAAAAGTTTCAGCCTGCCTTCTTCGGCATAAACGACTGTAATGCGTGTTCCTTTCGGGTCCCATGCCATCAGCGGGTAATTGGGGTTCATTTGGTTCTCATAAGTACGTATGCCGTATTTGAGCAGGGTTTTGTTTTCAAAATCGTCGTTCAATATAACACGTACAATTCCTTTTTTGAATTGTGTTACCACGTAAGAGTTGTTCTTTTTATTAGGGTTTACATTAAAGCGGTAATAATTCAACCGTTTGCTGATTTCAAATCCATCAATATAGTTTCCTTTCGGGTATGCTTTCCTGTGGGTAATATCTTTTGAATATTTTTCATCCTGATATTCCATGAATTCTACCAGCAGTTCCTTGAATTTCTTTTTGGTTATCTGCAGGCAGGCTTTATTTAAATTTTTATAAACCCTTGCCAGGTATAAAAAATAGGTAACGTTCTCTTTTTTATACTTTTCTTCTATAAAGAACCAGAATGCATGTCCGGCAAGCAAAGGTTTTGCAAAAGAGAAGGAAGAGAATTTGCTGTAATTACCACTTAATATTTCGCTTTTTAATTCATCATCCAGATCGGTGCTCCAGTTTTCACCGAGGTAAGCTACATAGCCATCTGTGAGCCAGGTTGGGAGGTCAAGCAATGTCTGGTTACCGGCAACTTCGCCAATGTCATCTCCGAATAACAGGTTTTTTGTAATTACATCTGCAATACCCTGGCGTACCTGTTTTTTTAAATTGGCATGATTGGCATCAAAATAAATGACCATCTTATTATTGACAAGCCGGGTGGTTCCACCGGTGCTTAAAATATCTGATTGAAGTCCGATATTGGTTTGCTGCATATCAGCAAAACTGTTATATAAAATGATATTGGCCCGGCGTTGCAGGCTGTATTCCGCCGCTGCTTCCAGGTCGGGTAATTCCTTTTCTGCACTTTGTGCTACGAATTTTGCAAGTTCCTGTCCACCCTGGTTAAAGAAAACATTAAAATTCCTGGTCTGGTAGAACTGCCACTTGAATTTTTTGAACTGAACCCTGTTTTTCCCAAACGTTACAGCATTTACCTGGGCATTGGAAATAAAGCCAAGGAATATTAAAAGAAAGGAAATCAAAAATATTCTGCTGAACTTTGCCATACTGATTAGTTGATATTGAGCATTAAAATTACTTTATTAACAGTAATCATTAAAAACAATTTAAAATTAATGCATGTTGAAAATAAAATCGTTTGAATTTAGCCCCATACAGGAAAATACCTATATACTCTACAATGAACTTAACGATTGTATAATTATTGATCCCGGTTGTTATTATGATGATGAAAAGGATGAACTTTTACAATATATAGATAAGATGGCTTTGAAGCCCCGGATGCTGCTTAATACGCATTGCCACCTGGATCATGTATTCGGGAATAAATTTGTTGCAGAAAAATTCGGACTCACCCTTCATATTCACGAAAATGAAAAACCGGTACTGGCTTTTGCACCTGCAAGCGGGTTGATGTATAATTTGCCTTTTGATAATTATACCGGCGATCTTATTTTTTTGAATGAACATGAAAAAATAAAGCTGGGAGATGATGAACTGGATATATTGCTAACGCCGGGGCATAGCCCGGGCAGCCTGAGTTTCTATTCCGAAAAAGATAAATTTGTTGTAAGCGGTGATGCGTTGTTTTACCGCAGTATTGGCCGCACAGACCTGCCTTTAGGCGATCATGAAACTTTAATTACAAGTATCCGGCAAAAATTATTTGTATTGCCTGATGAAACAAAAGTTTACAGCGGGCACGGGCCTGTAACCAGCATCGGGGAAGAGAAAACAGAGAATCCTTTCTTTTGACCACATAAAAACATCGGGCAGATAGTTGCGAAATAAGATGGGGCATCAATTCTTGCAAAACCCTAAACTTCTAAACCCTAAACTCTAAACTCTCTTTTCCTGACAGATCTCTATCAAAACGCCATTGGTATTTTTGGGATGTAAAAAACAAACCAATTTATTATCGGCACCTTGTTTTGGTTCTTCACTCAATAAAACGAATCCTTCCTCTTTCAATCTTTTCATTTCAGCTTTGATATCAGTTACTTCAAAAGCGATGTGATGCATGCCTTCGCCTTTTTTTTCAATGAATCTGGCTATAACTCCATCATTTTTAATGCTTTGTACCAATTCAATTTTCGCTTCACCTGTTTTAAAAAAAGCTGTTTCCACTTGTTCAGAAGCCACCGATTCAGTTTTATAGCAGGTAATATTCAGCAGTTTTTCAAATAATGGAATGGATATAGCAAGGTCTTTCACAGCAATACCGATGTGTTCAACATGTTTCATAAAAAATTAAGTTTTGTGGCCCGATCCTTTAGTTTACGAAATGCGTAAATTGACATACAAGTTACTTATCCAATCTTTAAAATAAAACCTTTTATAGTAAATTTGCATAGTAAGAGATATTAAAAATCATTATACTTTATGTTGAAATTACCGATTTACTTAGATAACAATGCGACCACACAGATGGATCCTCGTGTATTAGAGGCAATGACACCCTATTTTTTAGAACATTTTGGAAACGCTGCCAGCCGCAATCACCCCTTTGGCTGG
>JANNBU010000467.1:0-7698 GCA_031385805.1 Ferruginibacter sp. | reverse complement strand
CTTATACCATCGCAAACCTGCCTGCAACACCCGGAAATGTAGATGGCGGTGGAAAATATGCAGGCTGGAGTATTGTTGTCGCTTATGCGAACCCTGACTTAAATTATAATAGTGTACGCATTTACGATGGCTATTCCCGTGTGTATGATTTTGGTATACCGGTAACACAAACAATTGTATTAACAGGTTTGAATGTTCCCGGTAATCCGCTTACTTCATCAGAAGCAGTCATGTCAACCATGGTTTGGGAAGGTGATGCAAACCTGGCTGAAAGCCCTACCAACCCTGCAGGTGATTATCTGAAGTTGAATAATATTGCTGTGACAAATGCGGCGAACCCGGTATCAAATTTCTGGAACGGTTCCATATCAAAGAATGGAAGTTTTGTTACCGGAACTAAAAACCCCGATCATTATAACCAGATGGGAATTGATATTGATGAAATGAATGTGGGCACAGGTTATAATATCTTACCGAATGCAACTACGGCAACTGTACAATTTGGAACTGAGGCCGACCAGTATTTCCCAAGCATATTTACATTCTCGATCCGTATGAAGGAACCTGATGTTACATTAGATAAATTTGTGCAGGATGAAAACAATAACGGGCTTGTTGATCCCGGTGAAGTGCTCACTTACACACTCAGTGGCAATAACACTGGAAGCGGTATTGCGTATAACAGTTTTGTATTGGATTCGTTACCCGCTAACGTTAGTTATGTAACCAATTCACTTGAAGTAGTAACTGCACCGGGTGTTGCTGCAGGAATAAAAACAGATGCAGATGATTCCGACAATGCAGTTAAAGGAACAAATGCAGGAAGAGATTATTTGAAATTTTTTATTGGCAATAACTGGACATCCGCCAGTGGCGGCGAATTACCACCTGCAAGCAATTATATATTGAAATTCAAAGTACAGGCTCCTGCTATTCCGGGCAGTGTTATCAATACAGCCAGGATAACCGCCAATTCCCAGGCCGGAGATCTTTTTATTGATGACGGCACAGCAGTAATATCTCCTGCCGGTGGGCCAACGGATGTTAAATTAAGTTTGTTTACAGCAATTTTATCCGGTAATAACGGTTTATTGCACTGGACAACCGAATCGGAATTAAACAATCATCATTTCGACATTGAAAGAAGTGATGATGCGGTGCGGTTTATTGTTCGTGGAACGGTGGCAGGGAATGGTAATTCTTCCGGCATTAAAAATTATAATTATACAGATACTATCAACAGTAATGCAAGGATCGTTTACTATCGTTTGAAAATGGTTGATACGGATGGGAAGGCCACTTATTCAAAGATCATTGCATTAAGGTTGAGCGGAATTCCCATCAATGAATTTGCTGTTTTTCCGAATCCTTTTATAAATGATGTAAAAGTATTTATTAAAAGCAAAGCTGATGATGATGCGGTATTCAGGATCATAACATTTGATGGCAAGGAATTACTGAACCGAAAATTACCCGTACAAACCGGGGATAATATTGTTGTATTAAAGGACCTGGATTATTTACCGGCAGGAACATATATTCTTGAAGTAACTGTATCAACGGATAAGTTTGTTAAGAAGTTGCTGAAGCAATAAAGTATTGATATAGGAACGTCATTGCGAGGAACGAAGTAATCTTTCTATTCTATGGAATTATATTTAGTGAGCCTGGAACGACATCATTTATACTGATAAAAACTGCATACCATGAAAAAGTTATTCTCTTTTTTTATTATGATCTTATTCATTGCCACTTCAAAGTCACAACAAAATGTAGGTATTGGAACAGCAACACCTGATGCATCGGCACAATTGGATATAAGCTCCACTACCAAAGGCGTTCTGATACCACGGATGACAAAATCCCAACGGGATGCCATAGCAGCACCTGTTGAAGGTTTAATGATCTATAATTCAACCAGCAAACTTTTAAATTATTATGATGGTATTGGTTGGAGAAATTATGACGGTTCCAACGCAGATGAATTGCGGGTAGGCCAGCCTTACCGCGGAGGTATCATTGCCTATCTTTTGCAACCCGGTGATCCAGGATATAATGCAAGTACCTATCATGGTATCATTGCAGCTTCCTTTGATCAAAGTGTGTCTGCAGAATGGGGATGTAGCGGAACTTCAATAACCGGTGCAGATGGAACTACATTAAGTACCGGCAATCAAAATACCATAGACATTATGACCGGCTGTGCAACAGCAGGAATTGCGGCAAGGATATGTGGTAATTTGTATCTGGGTGGTTATGGCGATTGGTATTTACCCAGTAAAGATGAGTTGAATAAACTTTTTATCAATAAAACTCTGATCGGCGGTTTTACCAATAATAG
Source organism: Ferruginibacter sp. (assembly GCA_031385805.1). Lineage (GTDB taxonomy): Bacteria > Bacteroidota > Bacteroidia > Chitinophagales > Chitinophagaceae > Ferruginibacter. Next base: position 5,357 of record JANNBU010000467.1, on the reverse strand, counting down.
TTATTGGAGCTCCAGTGAATATAATTTTAGTGCAACCCAGGCATGGAGCCAGAACTTTAACGATGGTTCGCAAACTGGTGTTATTAAGAGCACTGTTGGTTATGTGAGGACTGTACGGATTTTTTAAGGATTTTAATGTAAGTGATTTATTAGCTTTCTTGCACCTGTTTTTCTAAAGGATAGAAATACGGTGAATTGCGTGCGATGCTTTGTTGTACGCAGACTCTGTTTATGATGTATAAAACATTTTATCAATCGCTCCAAACCTATGAACCATATTCTTGTCTTGGTCTTCAAAAGTCATAAAACATACAGGAGTAGAAGTATTTTCGAATGCAGGTTTAAAAAGATTATAATAATCATTCACAGCTTTAATCTCTGGCCATTGTCCCCATAAGACTGGTATTAAATAAAAATTAGGAGATTCTCTTAATCCTGTCTCGAGTAGTTTTTCTGTAATTTTTTGTGTTAAAATATTATTGATAGTATCATTGTTTAATGTATTTTTTTCGTTTAAATGAATATTTACAACCTCCACTAATTCTTCTTTATTAGTTTCCGTATTTAGAAATTTGAAATCAATTTTACTTCCACCCTTTTTATCTTTTATTAATTTTTCTTCCGTTTTAATAAGTTTAAGAGGCAATGTTTGTTTATAAAGATTCAAAACAGAAAGCTCACCTAAAAAATTAAGATATTTCATGTCCATATTAGTAAGAAATCCAAATATATTTTCTTTGATTTCCTTTTTTTCACTTTCATCTAAATAATCTCGAAGTTGCGTAAATAATGTTTGGATATAATCAAGCATTCGTATTGCGCCAATTTCCTTCTTAATTGCATCAGATATTATATTGTAAAAAGATGCTTCGATACGATATGTGGAGCATAGTTGGAGTTGTTTGGCTTTATAATACTCAAATTTTTTTCTAAATGTCTTTTCAACTTTAGACCAATTAATTTTATTACTATTCAATACCTCAAATAAGATTGGGAAATGAATTCGCATATTTGCTTCGATGGGATTCTTCTTAGAAATCATACAGTTCGTAGAGTTTGCGTACAGCAATTAAATATACGCAATTACAAAATTTAATATACGGTAATCAATCTCATTTTATTTCATTGCCGCATATCTCTACTTTGTCTCGTTGCACAGGAACCAAGGCAGAGGAAACTAAATTTCATCCTGCCTTATTTTTTGAAACCTTTTTCACTTTGTTTTTTATCAATTTAAAGTAAGTCACTTTAAACCGGTCACCAACAATCTCACCCTGTACTGCTGCTTTGCTTATTGCATTGCAAAATCCTTCTTTTGCATGTGCATCACCATGGGAATCAATTTCGGTACCATCAACAAAATACGATTTGCCATCAATACGTATGGCCAGGTCGCAACCTTTACCTTGTAAACCTAACTTACATTCACCACAGGCCACTTCTACGATCTGTATTTTTTTATTTGGATCAGGAGTAGAAATTTTATCTTCTGTACCTTGACAAAATGCTGCTGATGAAACAAAGCAAACGACTAATAAACTGAATAATAGTTTCATGTTTTTTATTTTTTATCGGAAAACCATTCATTGTGTTGCTCCTGCACCCGGATAAAAGTAGTTCGTTTTGAAAACTCTTTTAAGTGTGGCGCCCCAACATAAGTGCAGGCAGAACGTAAGCCGCCGAGTATATCTAATATTGTTTCATTTACCGGCCCACGGAATGGCATTTCAATGGTCTTGCCTTCTGATGCCCTGTATTCGGCGATACCACCGGAATATTTATTCATGGCTGTTTCTGAACTCATACCGTAAAACAATTTGAACTTTTTACCATGTTCATTTTCTACCAGTTCTCCCCCGCTTTCTGTATGGCCGGCGAGCATTCCACCCAACATCACAAAGTCAGCACCGCCGCCAAATGCTTTGGCAATATCTCCCGGCACTTTACAACCACCGTCTGAAATAATTTGTCCGCCTAATCCATGTGCTGCATCTGCACATTCAATGATGGCAGATAACTGCGGGTATCCCACACCGGTTTTAACACGGGTGGTACATACCGAACCGGGGCCAATACCAACTTTAATAATATCAGCGCCGGCTAATAATAATTCTTCCACCATTTCACCGGTTACAACATTACCTGCAATGATTATTTTATCAGGATATTTCTCCCTGGATTTTTTTACAAAATCAACAAAATGTTCCGAGTAACCATTGGCAACATCAATACAAATAAAACGAAGCGATTGACAGGCTTGTATTACCTGCTGCAACTTTTCAGCATCAGCCTTGGTTGTTCCTGTACTTAAACATATATAATCTTTTATTTCAGCAGGGGCAGATAGCATGAACGCTTTCCATTGTTCAACACTGTAATGTTTATGAATAGCAGTGATCAACTGGTGCTGAGATAATACACTTGCCATTTCAAAAGTCCCAACAGTATCCATATTTGCTGCAATGATCGGAATGCCTTCCCATTCATTATTGCCATGCCTGAAATGTAATTTCCTTGTTAACGATACTTCAGCACGTGATTTTAATGTAGAACGTTTTGGACGGATCATCACATCTTTAAAGCCCAGTTTGATATCAGATTCAATACGCATAAATTCATTGTTTGAAGCGGAAAGTTAAGGAAAACAAGGGTGCAGGTTATGAAGAGATTTCAACATTAATAAAAATCAGTGGTAACACATTCAAGCAAATATCGAGGAACAAGGAATATCGAATTTCGAAGTGAGCAACTCCGATCATCATTCAAAATTCCTTGTTCTTGTTCGATATTCGAATGTTCCTTGCCAGCCTGCCGGCAAAGGCAGGTTCAATATTCATTTATCTTCTTACCATCTCTTCCATCAGCCTCATAACCTCCACTCCTTCATCTCCTGAGCAGGGATTAGGAGCTTCACCCAAAAAATATTGAACCGTTCTTTCTATCATCGGTTGTTGTACATGTTGCAGCATTTCAAATGGAAAATGCGTGATCATATCTTTTGTGGCCAGATGAATGACCGTATTATTAAAAACAGGGAAACTTATTTTTCCTTCCGAGCCGGTTATTTCGCAATGATCGGTTTTATGAACCGCATTAAAACACCAGCTCCCGGTAAAAGCAATACCGTTCTTAAATAATATATTCCCGGCAACCATATCATCCGCTTCATAATTACCCGCCTGGTTGGTTGCAATACCGTTTACTTTTTCTACCGGCCCGAAAAAATAGAGCATCAGGTCAAGCTGGTGAGGGGCAAGATCGTGAAAGATGCCACCACCGGATATTGCAGGGTTAACACGCCAGGCATTTTGCTCCATGGCCAGGTCTTCTTTACTAAAGGAACTCCTGGAAAATTGAAGCTGAACAGATCTTATATCCCCAATGGCTTTTTCATCCAATAGTTGTTTTACTTTTTTAAAAAATGGCTGCTCACGGCGATAATGTGCCACCACCATTTTTATTTTTTTTGTTGTGGCAGTCTTTGCCATATTCCGGGCTGCAGCATGATTGAGTGCCATTGGTTTTTCTACATACACAAATTTTCCTGCATTCATCGCTGCAATGCTATATGCTTCATGAAAAGCCGGGGGTGTGGCAATATAAACGGCATTTACTTCCGGGTCATTGATGAGTTTGTTTGCATCATCGTACCAGCGTGGTACCTCGTGGCGACGGGCATAATCTGCTGCTTTTGCCCCGTCCCTTCGCATCACTGCAACCAACGATGAGTTGGGGACCTTATTAAAAGCAGGCCCGCTTTTTTTTTCAGTAACATCTCCGCAACCGATAATGCCCCAGTTGATCTGTTTCATGTTTATGAATGTAAGAAATAAGAAATGAAAAGTAAGGAACCTGCCTGTCGGCAGACAGGTAAGAAAGGAGGATTCGTTTGAAATCAATTTTTATTTTTTACGCTGAATCCACCACATTTTTCTCGTCATCCCAATATTTTTAAGAGTTGCATTTTTTCCTTGCTTCCAGGTAAATATAATACAAGACCGTACAATTTTTTGTAAATTTGAGAAAACAAGGATTATGGGTACAAGTGATCTGAAAAAAGAATTGCTTTCTTATATTGAAAACACAAATGATGAAGAATTACTTTCTTTACTTAAAGAAGATTTTATATTTTATGGAAAAGTAAAAGAAACTGATATAACAGATAGCCTTAGTGAAGCACAATTACAGGAATTGAAAACTTTAACGGAGGAAGATGAAACAAAAGATAATCATACACTGGAGGAATTTAAAAAGGCGACTGAAAAATGGCGTACCAAATAGTCGTTAAGAGACGCTTTACAAATAAAGTAAAGAAAGTTCTTGAATACCTGGAAAAGGAATGGTCATTTAAAGAAGCTTCCGGGTTCCTGGTAAAAATTGATCGCCGCATTAACTTATTAAAGAAACAACCACATATTGGATATCCTTCAACCAAAATTAAAGAAGTAAGGGGTTTGCTTATTACCCGGCATAACAGGATGTATTATAAAATAAAAGATAATAGAGTTATAATTTTCAATTTGTATGATACCAGGCTTAACCCAAAGAAGAATCCATATTAATTCCTTTCAATTATAGCACCTTAACTACCTTCACTTCTTTACTAAAAATAAAATATGATACTCGAGGAAATATTGCTGAAAAGATGTGAGAACAAATGTGAATTATGTAAATCAGATCAACCATTAAAGTTGTATGAAGTACCTCCTCAGTCTAACAGCAGCGAAGAAAACTGTATCATGATCTGTGGCAAATGCCTTGCACAGGTTGAAAAGAAGGAAGAAGCTGATAGTAGCCACTGGAGTTGTTTAGCGGAGAGTATGTGGAGTGAAGTACCGGGTGTACAGGTTGTTTCATGGCGGATGCTGAACCGTTTTAGAAATGAAAGCTGGGCAACTGATTCCCTTGATATGATGTACCTCGATGATGAAAAACTTGCCTGGGCCAAAGCAACCGGCGATCATGAAAATGATGCGTCGGTAGACCTGCATAAAGATTCTAACGGCAACCAATTGCATACAGGCGATACAGTTACCCTGATAAAATCATTGGATGTTAAAGGATCAGCCCTGAACGCTAAAATGGGAACGGTAGTAAAAAATATCCGGCTCGTGGAAGAAAATACAGAACAAATAGAAGGAAAGATTGAAGGGCAGGTAATTGTTATACTAACGAAGTATGTGAGGAAGCAATCTTAGTAAAATAAGGAACCTGCCGAGACTGTAAATTAAACTGTGTCAAAGTTCATAATAAAGATGAACTTTAAAAACACAGTAAATATGAAACAGACAAAAAAAGTATTCGACTTTGATTATGAAGCGGTCAAAAACAAAGCACTTGCCCAGCTTAAATCGGGT
>JANNBU010000444.1:0-5160 GCA_031385805.1 Ferruginibacter sp. | reverse complement strand
ATAATACAATAATAAATAATATTTATATTTCTTTTCATTTTAACAAAAAAAATGTTAATAAAATGAGTTGTTTTTGTTGATAATAAACCGAGTCGGAATAAGGCTTAGCATTGTATTTGCAGTTAAGAGGAAAAAAATTTAATGCATGAGTTTTATTTATTACCTATAAGATGTCGTGTAATATATTATAATACTAAAATGAAATAATAAGCGTTTATAATATTAACACGTAAATCTAATACCTTTAAATCCAATGAAGATCCTATTGCCGGCAATGCCACTATATACATATATAGATGGCATCGCAAAAGTAACTAACTACTTTTTTTTATCAAGTATTGGAGATGATTCCCAATCCGGAGCACAGGCTCAAAACTCTGCTATGTCCCGGAATACAATTTCCAGCTCAATTCCTTTTTTTATCTGCCCTGCAACAGGTGAACACGTTTTATTTGAACGTAATGAAATTTCCTATAATGCTATCAACATAAATAAAACCGGTATAAGTAATAATCCAATTCAACAGGTACATGTAATAAGTCTGTTAAGCCAATCATGAAAGGCTTTGCACAGATCAATACAGGCAATAAAAATGTACACTGAGTAAAAAATTCGCATGAAAAACCTACTATTCTTCTTACTATTCCCATGCTTTGCCAATGCGGCAACGTATTATATTTCGCCAACCGGCAATGATAATAACCCGGGAACAATTAACAGTCCATTCAAAACATGGGAACGAATATCACAACCCCGTTGGAACAATATATTAAATGGAGGTGATACCGTTTTCATAAGAGGCGGAACTTATGCAAGTCCACACTCATCAAATGGAGATGATGGTGTAGCCTGTTACTGGCAAAACATTAATGGTACATCAAACAGTTATGTAGTTATCATGGCCTATCCTGGTGAAAAGCCTGTTTTGGATTGTTCAAATGTTACTCCATTTTATTCTGATCCGTGGATAATCTACATGACCGATTGCAATTATGTAAAGGTAAAAGGGCTGCATATACGCAGTTTAAATCAGGTTGCAGATGGTTCAGGAGTATCGAGGGGCATGATGACAACTAATTGTACTTTTATAACATTAGAACAAATTGAAACAGACCATTGCGGTGGTAACGGGTTTGATTGCGCTTTCGCTAACGATATAACATATATAAACTGCGATTCTCACCACAATGCCGATAATCTTACCGATGGCGGAGTTGATGCTTTCGATAATGCTGATGGTTTTAACAGGGCTACAAACAGCAGTACACGTACCTCTTATATAGGCTGTAGGGCATGGATGAACTCTGATGATGGCTGGGATTTTATTAACAGCCCGGGTACGGCAACTTTTAGCAATTGTTGGGGTATACGAAACGGGTATTACCAGCAATCAAATGGAACAATTATCGTGGCAGGTAATGGCGAAGGATTTAAATTAGGTTTTGATCCATCTGGTAATCCGGCAATAACAAGATGGTTAAATAACTGTTTGGCTATTGATAATGGAGATGCCGGGTTTAACAATAATGGAGATCCGCAAACACGCTATCAGCTTTATAACTGTGCTGCATTTAGAAATGGTGCTGTTGGATTTGAATTTGGATATGGCAACGGTGAAATGAATACTTTTAAAAATAATATTTCTTACAATAATAGTGGAGGCGCTCTCAGGTATTATGGCCCCAATACAAATAATACCAATAATACATGGAATGGCGGAGTTACTTTAAACAATACAGATTTTCAAAGTTTAGATACTACAGGAGTTACAGGCGCCAGGCAGGCCAATGGCAATTTGCCAATACTCAACTTTATGAAACTGGCACCTGGCAGTGATCTGATAGACACAGGAACGCCGGTTGGATTGCCATACAATGGATCTGCTCCTGACATGGGAGCATTTGAGTATTCAAGCTCAATAAACACCCCTCCAACAGCTAATGCAAATATTGACCAGGTAACAACACTTCCGGTAAGCAGCATAACACTATCGGGTAGTGGTACCGATCCTGATGGAACGATCACTGCTTATTTATGGACCAAAATATCGGGGCCAACCAGCGGAACCATTGCAACTACAACTGCTGCATCAACAACTGTAACAGAATTACAGCAAGCTGTTTATAAATTTGAATTAAAAGTAACCGACAACAGTGGCGCAACCGATACAGATACCATGCAGGTAACTGTAAATGCTGCAACAAACCAGGCACCAACGGCCAATGCCGGGTTAGATAAAAATATCAGCTTACCAACAAGCACTGTTTCATTGACCGGCAGTGGCACCGATCCCGACGGAACAATAACTGCTTACTTATGGACGAAAATATCCGGGCCCACAGGTGGTACAATAACAACTTTAACTACAGCTGTTACCACAGTAACTGCGTTGATACAAGGTGTTTATAAATTTGAATTAAAAGTAACCGATAATAATGGCGCAACCGATACTGATACCATGCAGGTAACAGTAAATGCAACAAACCAGCCGCCAACAGCAAGTGCAGGTGTTGATCAAAATATCAGCTTACCTACAAACTCCGTTTCATTGAACGGAAGCGGCACAGATCCTGATGGAACAATAGCTGCTTACCTATGGACCAAAATTTCAGGACCGGCAAATGGTACCATTACAAATTCATCTTCGGCAATAACAACTGTAACAGGATTGATGCAGGGTGTTTACCAATTTCAGTTACAGGTTACAGACAATAATGGCGCAACAGGTACAGATATCATACAGGTGACTGTAAATGCTGCTGCTAACCAGGCACCAACAGCCATTGCAGGAATAGATCAAACCATTACTTTACCAACAAACTCCGTTTCATTGAACGGAAGTGGTACTGATCCTGATGGAACGATCACGGCTTACCGCTGGAGAAAAGTTGCAGGACCGGCAACTTTTACCATCAATAGTACAACATCAGCAAATACTACTGTAACCGGATTGGTGCAAGGTATTTATCAATTTGAATTAAGGGTGACAGATAATAGCGGGGCAACTGCAAGGGATACCATGCAGGTAACAGTGAACCCTGCTCCAAACCAAACTCCTACAGCAGATGCAGGGCCAGATCAAAATATTACATTGCCTGTAAACACTGTAACACTGTCGGGTAGTGGCACTGATCCAGACGGAACAATTGCAACTTATTTATGGACTAAAATCTCCGGGCCGGCCAGTGGTTCCATTACAAATACTGCTTCTGCAACAACAACTGTAACCGGGTTGGCGGCAGGCATTTATGAATTTGAATTAGAGGTTACTGATGACAACGGAACAACCGATACAGATACCATGCAGGTAACAGTGAACCCTGCTTTAAACCAGGTTCCTACAGCAGATGCAGGATCAAATCAAACAATAGCATTACCTGTAAACAGTATAACGCTTTCGGGTAGTGGTACAGATCCCGACGGGACAATTGTATCTTATTTGTGGATCAAATTATCAGGTCCGGCAAGCGGAACAATCACAAATACTACTGCTGCAATTTCTACTGTAACAGGGCTGGTACAAGGTGTTTATCAATTTCAATTACAGGTTACAGATGATGGCGGCTTAACTGATACAGATATCATGCAGGTAAATGTGAATGCTGCCCCGCCGCCGCCAAACCAGGCCCCTATTGCAAGCGCAGGCATAGATCAAAATATCACTTTACCTGTTAATACTGTTTCATTGAACGGTAGTGGTACCGATCCCGACGGAACGATCACAGCATACCTGTGGAGAAAAATATCAGGCCCGACAAATGGTCCCATTACAAACGCAACTGCTGCAACGGCATCTGCAACAGGGTTGGTGCAGGGCGTTTATAAATTTGAATTAAAAGTTACTGATAACAGTGGTGCAACTGCCAGGGATACCATGCAGGTAACCGTAAATGCTGCCATCAATCAACTGCCAACAGCAAATGCAGGATTGGATAAAAACATTACTTTACCTGTTAACGCTGTTTCATTAAATGGTAGTGGCACCGATCCCGACGGAACCATCACGGCTTACTTCTGGAGAAAAATATCAGGGCCAACAAGTGGTACCATTACAAATGCAAGCGCTGCAACCACTTCTGCAACAGGATTGGTACAGGGTGTTTATACATTTGAATTAAAAGTTACAGATAACAGTGGCGCAACTGATACAGATACCATGCGGGTAACAGTAAACCCTGCCCCAAACCAGGTTCCGACAGCAGAAGCTGGGCCAAATCAATTAATAACATTACCTGTAAACACTGTAACGCTTTCGGGTAGTGGCACCGATCCCGATGGAACAATTGTATCTTATTTATGGATCAAATTATCGGGACCGGCAAGCGGCAACATTACAAATGCAGCATCAGCAACTACTTCTGTTACAGCATTGGTACAAGGTGTTTATCAATTTCAGTTACAGGTTACCGATAATAGCGGTGCAACCGATACCGATGTTATGCAGGTAAATGTAAATGCGGCAAACCTGGTTCCTGTTGCTAATGCAGGGTTAGATCAAAACATTACTTTACCAACAAACTCAGTTTCATTAAATGGCAGCGGTACCGATCCTGACGGAACGATCACAGCTTACTTATGGACCAAAATTTCAGGGCCGGCTGCCGGCGCAATTGCAAATACAACTTCAGCAACCACATCTGTAACCGGCCTGGTACTGGGTGTTTATAAATTTCAATTAAGGGTAACTGATAACAGTGGTGCAACCGATACCGATACCATGCAGGTAACGGTAAATGCTGCCATTAATCAACCGCCAACTGCAAATGCCGGGTTAGATAAAAACATTACTTTACCCACAAACACTGTATCATTAAATGGAAGTGGTGCCGATCCTGATGGAACGATTGCTGCTTACCTGTGGACTAAAATTTCCGGACCGGCAAGCGGCACCATTGCAAATGCAGCATCTGCAACAACTTCTGTAACAGGATTGGTGCAGGGCGTGTATAAATTTCAACTAAGAGTAACTGACAACAGTGCTGCAACTGATACAGATACCATGCAGGTAACGGTAAATGCTGTAGTGAACCAACCGCCAACTGCAAATGCAGGATTGGATCAAAGTGTCACTTTACCAACAAATAGTGTTAGCCTTTCCGGTAGTGGTACCGACCCTGATGGGACGATCAGTGCTTACCTGTGGACCAAAATATCAGGTCC
>JANNBU010000400.1:0-8965 GCA_031385805.1 Ferruginibacter sp. | reverse complement strand
TTTGGCTTAATACCATTCATTCGCTTTTCATTTTTGCACGGGTACAAATATCCGTTATTTATTTTGGGCAAGCTATAAAAATATGCTTTCTATTGCAGCCATCATCTTGTTCAATGAAAAACGATTTTTTGTAGTTTCAATTATTTCGGTACGGTCAAAATTTGTAACCAATGCTTTATTTATGGTTGATGCAAAAGCAATGATATCGTTGTCTTCCACCAGCAAGCCGTTTTCATTGTCTGTAATTATTTCTGCAATGCCGCCGGGTGCATTAAAAGCAACTACCGGTATTCCTGCTGCAATTGCTTCAAGCATTGCATTTGGAAATCCTTCGTAATAAGATCCCATTAAAAAAAGATCCGGATCGGGAACCTGCACAAAAGGTTTGTCCCGGCTTCCAGCTAAAATAATTTGTTGCTGAAGCGACCGTTCATTGATCAATTCCTGCAAGCTGTTACGCATTTCACCTTCCCCTATGATCATGAAGCGGTAAGGGATCTTAAGAAGTGATACCGCTTTTATCAACCTGTCTAATCCTTTTTCTTTTGAAAGCCGGGAAACGGCTATAAGTCTTGCAAATGCAGCGGGGCAATGTGGATCAACTTTTATTTCCGGGGCGATCACTGCATTATATATGATGCGTGTCTTGCCGATCTTAAAATTATAGTTTGATGCCAGGTCATCCTGCATATACTTCGACTGGCAAATGACCAGGTCTATCTTTTTATAAAATCTTCGCAGCAGCCAGTGATACAATGTAGGGTTCCAGCTTCTTTGTGTGTTGATGCTTACAATACTTGATTCCCTTGCAATGATTTTTATTCTCTTTGGAAACAGCCATTTAAAAATGGCAAGGAACAGGTTAAGGTGGTTGGCTGTTGATAAAATGATATCCGGCTTTATCTTTCTGCTAAGTTTTAATATCCCGAACAGGGAATCACGTACATGAACAATGTGCATGTCGATGAGTGTTACATTGGGATTTGTTATCTGGAAAAACTGGTATGCATTATTCAGTACAGCAAGTGTTATATCATATTTTGATGAATCCAGGTTATTACAGATGGTACTCACATTCCTTTCAAGCCCGCCGCATTCAAGGGTTGGGACTACGATCAGTAATTTTATTTTTGCTGGTATACTCAATATGTTATGTTCAGTTCTTTTTCCCGATATAGACCAGGTTTTCCCTGATAGGCTTGGCAAATATTTTTTTAAACTGGTCGGATGTGTAATGAAAAAATCCCCGGTAGCTATACCATTTTATATTAATCCCCATACACCATACCGTTGAATAATTAAATGCAGTGGTGACTTTTGTGAGACTTCTTACATTCCAGCTCCGTATGTGTTGCATGTGATGAAAAGTTGCCCCACAATCTGCACAGTGAACATAGTTATTTTCAATCGGTTCATCAAAGGGTGTTGTTATTACTATTCGCCCGCCGGGTTTTAATATCCGGTAAATTTCTTTCAATGTTGCATCCAGGTAATTATCTGTAAGATGCTCGATCGTTTCAACTAAAAATATAAGATCAAAAAAATTATCTTCATAAACTGAAGGCAGACTGGTTGTATGTAAGCAACCTTTGAAAGCAACATTGTTTCTAAATTTTACATCCGTTTCTTTTGCAACCGTATCTGTAAAATCGCAGGCATATAATTCAACTGAAGAATACTTCTCTAAAATATGCTGTATCAAAAATCCTTTTCCTGTTCCGTAATCAAGCAGTTTTCCCTTTAAGGGTGCATGTTTGCTTACTAAGTTAAGCAGGGCCTTCCCGGCTTTTTCCGTAAACCATGTACCATCATAAGGTTTATAGTTATTCCTGAAATTCCAGAACCGGGAAACCTTTTCGTCTGTCCACTCTAAGTTGTGAGGGTTATAATTAATATCCATTATTTTATTTTTAGCAGCAGCATTTTCATGATATTCGAAAAATACGAGTCAGTAGCTTTATTTATTTTTATAAAATGATTTATAATTAATACAACTGCATAATATGCCACTGATATCATTAAAAATACCGGTATTGACTGATGCCGGTCGAATATTTCATAAAAGATCCACAACAATGGCAAATTAAATAAAAATATCAATAACATATTTTTAATAACTACAGGATAATTAATAAATGGCATCAACCATCGGAACAGGAAAACACAGACTATCATTATATAAAAATAATATGCAAATAACATGGAAATGACAAACCCTTTTTCCTGAAATGCCTGCGTAACAAATATGATCAGTAAGAGTGCGCTTATATTAAAACCCAACTGGAAGAAAAATGTCTGGCTTACTTTTTTTGCAGCGGTCATTAACCGGGTAATAAATGTATTGATGGTAAAACAAGGGGATAAAAATATCAGGTATTGCATAAAGTAGGTTACTTTTTCAGCTGACTCTTTTGTAAAACCTCCTCTCAGGTATAAAAAATTTACAATTACTTCACCATACAAATAGGCAAGGCAACAAAATGGCACTGTCAGGAACAGTAATATCTCAATACTATGTAAGAATATCCTGTTCATTTCAGCAGGTAATTTTTTAGCGGCAAGTTCATTGAACTTTATTCCTGCTACCGCAGCGGCTTGTGCAACAATGAAATTATTGGGGACATTCAGTATCTGCATACTGTAATTATAGGCTGAATAAATTCCCACAGGGAGGCTGCTAAGCACTACGATGATGCCATAGTTAAAAGCAAACGTTGCCAGGTTACCCAGTTGAACAGATGCAAGATTTTTCTTTACCCTTTTTGTAATATGCTTTGCAGAAAACCTGCCATGCCACTGCAATTTAAAATACATGAAAAATAAAAGCAGGGCGAGGTTGAGCAGGTAACCTACAACCATGCCTATCAAAACCGAAACGATCCCAAACTTATTGTGAAAGATGACTAACGATCCCAATGCAAAAACCTGTGCAATACCGTTTGCTATTAAAGGAGCAGTAAAATATTTCAGGGTTGTAAGTACCGATGTAAAATAATTAGACAAGGTGATCAGCAATGGCAATGCACTGCTTAAAAGTAACAGGGCAGTATGATCTGAAAGTGTGGCAGTTTTATAAGATGAGATGCTGCTATAAATTGGTATAGAAAAAAAGAACAGCACTACAAATATCAATAAGCCCAGCAATAAATAACTGAAACCAAAAAAATTATAGAAAGCAATCGCTTCCTCTTTTCCCTTTTCTTCCTGTAAGTGCATCCCTTCGGGAAGAATAACAGCAAGATCCATCCCGTTTACCAGGCTGGCAATTAAAATAATGGTTGAGAAAATATAAAAGTACAGGTCGGTCTCAATGCTGGTCCCAAAGTACCAGGCGATGACAATGGTATTTAAAAACAAGATCGCTTTTACAATTATATTCAACCCGGTAGAAAGCACGATCCCCTTTTTGTATGATTCCGTTTTTAACATTAAGTGATATTAAACAAATGTTTTTTGATCTAACGCAACCGGGCGCCATGCTATTAACAATAAATCATCGCAAAAATATGGTTTATTGTTAATCCAATGAGATGACATCTTTTTTTCAAAAGTTATAATTTTATCAACCTAAAGATGTCACCTCTTCAAAGCAAAGATGTCATTGCTGGTTTACAACGTACCTTTGCCGCTATGCATTATGCTTCGGTAGAAAACATCAGCAAGTCCTTTGGGATAAGAACGCTTTTTAAAAACATTACCATTAATATTGAGGAAGGCGATAAAATTGCGCTGGTTGCCAGGAATGGCAGCGGCAAAAGCACGCTTATGAAGATCATAGCCGGGCTGGATACCGCCGATTCAGGGATCGTTTGGGTTCACAAGGATATAAAGACTGTGATGCTGCAGCAGGACAATGATTTTGACGGCAGGAAAACCATCTGGGATAATGTATTGCGATTGGATAACCCTGTAGTGAAAGTGGTGAAAGAATATGAACAGTTTTTGGAGAACGGCTCTGATGATCACGATAAACTTGGCATCTTAATGGCCAGTCTCGATGACCTCAATGCCTGGAGTTTTGAAAGCGACCTGAAACAGATCCTCGGCAAACTAAACCTGCACCACCTCAATGAAAAAGTGGGCAACCTTAGTGGCGGACAAAAGAAAAGAGTTGCACTGGCACAGGCATTGATAGAAGCGCAACTGCACGAAGGTCGATGTTTATTGATATTGGACGAACCCACCAATCATCTCGACGTATCCATGATAGAATGGCTGGAAGAATATTTAAGCGCCCAAAAGATCACGTTATTATTGGTTACGCATGATCGTTATTTCTTAGATGCCGTAAGCAATGAGATCATAGAAATAGATGATGAAAAAGTTTATGTGTACAAAGGCGATTATGATTATTTCCTGGAACAAAAAAGTTTACGGTTAGAAGTACAGCAAAGTGAATTACAAAAAGACAAGAATATTTTTCGCAAAGAACTTGAATGGATGCGCAAACAACCAAAAGCCCGTACCACTAAAAGTAAAAGCCGGCAGGATGCATTTGCAGAAGTAGAAGACAGGGTAAAACTTCAAAAGGAGATCACCGAAGTAAGCCTGCAGGTAAAGATGACCAGGCTTGGCGGAAAAATATTAGAACTTAAAAAAGTAAATAAGAATTATGGCCCTTTAACCATCATGAAGGGATTTGATTATACATTTAAAAAAGGGGAACGCATTGGTGTGGTTGGAAAGAATGGTGTGGGGAAATCTACTTTTTTAAAAATTGCTTTACAGCTTGAGCAACCGGATAGCGGAAAGATAAATCATGGCGATACCGTTGTATTCGGTAATTTCAGCCAGGACGGATTACAATATAAAGAAGACAAGCGTGCTATTGAATATGTAAAAGCAATGGCTGAATTTTTTCCACTGAATGACGGAACAAAAATTTCTGCCAGTCAATTCATGGAAAAATTTGGTTTTACCCCCGAACAGCAATTCACTTTACTAAGTAAACTAAGTGGTGGGGAAAAACGCAGGCTGCACTTAATGAGCATCTTGTTCATCAACCCGAATTTTTTGGTATTGGATGAACCTACTAATGACCTTGACCTGCAAACCCTGCGTACACTGGAAGAATTTTTAATGGAATTCCCCGGTTGTATTTTAATCGTTAGTCACGACCGTTATTTCATGGACCGCATGGTAGATCATTTATTTGCATTTGAAGGCGACGGGGTTATCAGGGATTTTCCTGGTAATTATTCTCAATACAGGGAAGCAATGGCCAAGGGATTGCTCAGTAATAATGAGCAGCAGATCATGAAGCCGGTTGTGGAGGAAACTGCGACAACCGACAACCGACGACCGACAACCGGAGTGCAGGCGGCTACTCTACAAAAGAAGCTTTCTTTCAAAGAAAAATTTGAATTGGAAACTTTGGAAAAAGAAATGCCGGCTTTGCAGGAAGAAAAAAGAAAACTCGAAGAAAAAATGAATGGCAATATTCCTTACGATGAATTGCAAAAAGCGGCTGACCGTATCAGTAAGATCATGGAAGAACTGGATAAAAAAGAAATGCGCTGGCTTGAGTTAAGCGAAAAAACCGGTTGATATTTCAAACTGCACCGGCATCAACGATTTTGTTTCAGCCATTCTTCAAAACAAAGTAAAGACCATAACCTTGAAGTGAAATCACGCATGCCGGATCTACTGTCTCTTATCATACTCTTTACATAATTTTTATCAAGATAATCTTCCAGCATCGGATTGCCGGTAAGCAATGTATCATGTAAATACTCTTTCAGGTCATTTTGAAACCACATTGAAAGCGGTAAACTGAATCCTTTTTTAGGTCCGTTTAAAATAGCATCCGGCAGGTGGTTCATGGCCTCCTTCAGAATATATTTTTGTTTATTTCCATTCAGTTTCAGGTTTGAGGGTATTTGAAAGCTTAGTTCTGCCAGCTTGTGATCAAGCAATGGAACCCTTACTTCCAGTGAACTCAACTTGCTTGCCCGGTCTACTTTTGTCAGGATATCATCTGCCAGGTATGTCTGCAGGTCGAGGTTTTGAAGGTTTGAAATAAAATCGTTGCCATTGCCGCAGTTCAGGATTCCCTCTTTGAAAGATTCAGGTTCGTTGTTAAAGTCCATTGAATGGCTTGCAAGTATTAGCTTTCTGCGCTCTTCCTTTGGCCAGATAGACAGATGTGCCCCAATGTGTTTCCTGTTCTGTGATAACAACCGGGTAAACCCTTTGCCGGGAAACTTCTGGGGAATCAGTTTATTGATATTGCCCCAAAAAAACCTGTTGAAGCCGGGAGAGTCGGAGCTGCAATGATAGATGTTCTTTAAATAAGTATAAATATCATAGCCGGCAAATAATTCATCACCGCCATCGCCCGAGAGAACCACTTTAACATATTCCCTTGCAAATTTTGAAACATAATAAGTAGGTATGGCAGATGAATCGGCAAAAGGCTCGTCATAGGCTCTCACTAATTTTGGCAACAAACTGATAGACTCTGGCTCAACGATCTGTTCATGATGTTCGCAACCGTATTTTTGGGCTACAGCCCTGGCCAATTTTAACTCGCTGTATTTTTCTTCCTTGAAACCGATCGTAAATGTCTTCACAGGAATATCCGAATTCCTTGCCATCATTGATACTACAGAACTTGAATCAATACCACCGCTTAAAAACGCACCGAGGGGAACATCAGCTACCATGTGTAGCTTTACTGCTTCAGAAAGCGATGATTCAATCTCTGATGCCCATTGTTTCTCTGTCTTTGAATGATCAGGCTTAAACTTAATCTCCCAATACTTTTTGATCTCAATCGTAGGTTTACCTTCAAACGAAAGCAATAAATAGTGTGAAGGCTGTAGCTTTTTTATTTTATCATAGATCGAATGGTTACTGGTGATATATCCATAGGCAAAAAAAGAATTGATGGCATCATAAGATAATGTCTTGTCAATATTATTTGCAGCTGTCACTGCTTTAATTTCTGATCCAAATACAAACTTTTCATCATCGGAATAATAATAGAATGGCTTGATGCCAAAACGATCCCTGGCACAGAAAAGCTGTTTTTTATTATTATCCCAGATACTGAATGCAAACATCCCACGCAGGTATTTTACGCAATCAACGCCGTATTGCTCATACAAATGAACAATTGTTTCGGTATCAGATTTCGTTCGGAATACATGTCCCTGTTTGGTGAGATTTTCATGCAGTTCCTGGTAATTATATATCTCCCCGTTAAATACTATCCAGATACTTTCGTCCTCATTGGCCAATGGCTGGTGGCCGGTGCTTAGGTCAATAATACTTAGCCTCCTGAAGCCAAGCCCGATATTTTTATTGATATAAAACCCTTCATCGTCCGGACCGCGGTGAAATATGATATCCGTCATTCGTTTCAATTCATTCGGATCGATATTATGCTCGTGGTCAAAGTTTATTTTGCCGGTGATTCCGCACATATTAATTGATTTAATGTTAAAAGAGATTACATGCATGGCGGCATGCCATGCAAACATGAAAAACATGAAATCAAATCATATCTGGAAACTCCGGATCAATACCCGTATATCGGGTGGGGGAATAAGAAAGCGGTCGGGATTATATTTCTCGTTGGAAACAGAAGGCTGTTTAAAAATATCAATACCAAAAAATCCACAGCGTGGAATTACAAAATAAGGAGTGGAATTATGTGTTTTTTTGACAAAATTCTTATCCAGATGATGAAACTGGATATCATTGTCATTGCAGCAATCCTTTTCTACTGATTCATAATAATATTTTGCCGTTTCGGTTTGCTTTTGATGGTTTTCATTGTCAGCATCAATTAAGGGTTTGGTGGTTTCTTCGGATTCATGAAGAATTGTATGGAGGACCATGTCTGCGCCTATTGTACTGGCGGCGCTGGCAATGTTTTGAAGGGCAAATACGATTAAGAAAAAAGCCGCTTTAAAGTGTATGTATTTGTTTGTTTTCATCTAGCAATGTAAAAATAGTAAAAAATTTAAAGAATAGTGAAGGCTATTAAGAAAAATAGCGGTAGCCCGAAGGCATAGCATTATAACGCATTAAAGGTATTTCATAGTATATCGTGATATTGATTATTATGTTACGGAAGTTTGAGGTTTGATGTTCGAGGTTAAGTCCGGGCCGTGCAACCAACCTCAAACTTCAAACTTCAAACAGTATTTATAACTCCCAATCCACAGCAATGGGCTCATTCCGGGTAGTCGGTTTCTGTAAACCATTGGTGAGTTCCATCACACGATTGTCGATATAGGTTTTTAATGCCGATACTTTAATGACCGGATCCTTTTTCAGTGCCGCAATGATGCTGTAAGTAAACACGCCATGGCCAAGTTCACTCCGCTCCTGCGCAAACTGAACCCCGCCTGATGCAGCAATAATAACAGCGCCTGTTCCTTTGCCAACATTTACAAACAAGGATTGCATCATTTCAAAACTATTTTGCAGGCCGATCCTTGATGCACTATCTGCCATGTTCGTCAAAATAATCCCACGGCTTGCAGTATTCGCAGTAATATGATTTTGGGTAAGCCCGGAAGCTGCTGCCTGTACCTTTCTCATTTCTTCCTTATCCACTTCACCGCTATGACAAGCGTCGAGGAATAATATTTTTTTTCTTGCAGGAATAGAATCCAGCATATTCTCAATTTCATCATACGGTATACCGCCTTCTTCGGGATTGCTGAAATTAACCGTGTAAGATGAAATATAATAATCATAATCTTTCGATAACAGGCCATGGCCTGAATAAGAAAAGATCACTTTGTCATTTACTGTTGTATTCAATAATTTTTTCTTTAAGCTCCTGATATTTGTACGCGTTGCTTTTTCATTATATAATGTATCAACAATAACAAGCCGGTCGCCGTATTTTGATTTCATGGTTTTTGTAAGGTCTTTTATATCCTGCACACACCATTTAAGATCATGCGTGCTGTCGGCAAAATGATTGATACCAACACCTATGAAATAT
>JANNBU010000394.1:0-7886 GCA_031385805.1 Ferruginibacter sp. | reverse complement strand
TCTACTTGGCTGTTTCGAAAAATGCAGTGCATTTCCTTAGCTGCGATGCTTGAACAGTTGGTGGTAGCGCTCGCGTGTTCTGCTTGAGTCAGAGGAATATTTCCACACTTGTCGGAGTTGACTGGAGTAGAACTGCTGATGGCCGTAGGGACAGGCGAAGCTTGTGCAGAGACATCCGTTTGAAAACCATTACTCACACTCTTGCCGGTAAAATTCTTAATGAATGCCTTGGTAGGATCGGTATCATAATCAGGGAAGACCTGGTTCTGGAAATCGGTTCTGTAATAATCGGCACTGAGATAACCAGAAATATTTCCGCTTTCAATTTTTTGGGCAATATTGATGCCCATGTTCGTTGCTTTTTCGGGTTGTAGTGTTTCCAAAAAAACAATATCTCTCGAACTTGCTAACAGGCCAATATTTTCACTAAACAAATTAACGGTACGCCAGCCTGAGCCTATGTTTGCACGGATGGTTAGTTTAGGCGTTGGGTCGTATTTCAATAATGTGCGTGGGGTTAGGTACCAGCCAAACCGGTTATGGTTATCGGCCCTGATGCCAGCTATCCAGGTAAGTTTTCCTTTAAAAAAACTAAGGGTGTTTTCAGCAAACAGACCCAATATTTTTTCTTTGCGATGATAATTCCCATCGTAGTTCCTGTTAATAATGTTATCGGTAAATGCAATGTCTTCATCCAGGTTCAGGCTTTTAAAACTGATGCCGGTTTTCAATGAATGTCGCTCGGTTTTGGTTAACTCGTATTGCAGGTTTATAAAAGCATTGGTTTGTTTTGCTTTATAAAACAGCGAACCAAAATAGGATCGCTGATCCTGGTGAAAACCTGATAAGTAAATTGTGGCCCTGTGTATGTCATTAAACCGGTAACTTGTTTTAGCCCACATTTCGGGTTGATTAAGTGATACCGTATTGCCATAAACAGTGCTGCTGCCTTTGTGTTCATCAGGTTTAAAAAATGTTTGGCCACCGGTACGGGTTTCATTCAAATAGCGTAGCGCAATTTCGCTGCTCCATCCCCAATCTTTTTCTTTGCCGATCTTCCATTTGTTCAATAGCATATATCGTGTAAGCAGCGGCAGATCGAGAAAATTATCATTATCCCTGTCTGTTTTATTAGCAGGCTGCACGGTATGAAATGCCAGGAGGCTATGCCATTTGCCGGTCTTAAAATTTGTAGCCAGGTTCAGGTGTTTTTCTAAAAAACTATTCAGGTAAACATTGACGAATAATTTTTCGGAGGCATTGGGCTTTTTCGTTTCCACATTTATTTGCCCGCTGATACTCTCATGCCCCTGTAATACACTGTTGGCGCCTTTTGATATATAAATATTATCTACCAATGTTCCGGGAACGGCACTGATACCATAGGTAAAAGTTAGTCCTTGGATCATTGGAAACCCATCAATCAACACCTGGTTGTAAACGCCTGATAAACCAAGTATCCGTAATTCCTTCGCATTGGTAATTATATTCGTTGTTTGTGGTTGAACAGATGACTGTGTTTCAAAACAGCCTGCCAGATCACAACAGGCAGATTTTTTTAGCTCTGCCGAAGTAAGAATTTCTGTTTTGATGAGACTTATGTTTGATAGTATAGTGCCATTTTTTTCAGCACTTACTATAACCTCCTGTAGCTTATTTTTTTCTTTTAACACAAACACTACCGTATCCATATTGCTTACATCAATCGTATCTTTTGCATAGCCGCTATGGCTTGCCACAAGTTTGTTATTGGCTGCAGGTTTATTAATGGAGAAACTGCCATCTGCCTTAACTATTATACCGCTTTTATTGTTAAGCCAGATAATGGAAGCGCCAGGAAGCGGTTGATTATTTGTATTAATAACCCTTCCTGAAATAGTTTGCGCAACAATGCCTAGGGGTAATAGTAAGACTAAGTAAATGAAATACCTGAACATTAATTTGTTTTTACTTTATAAGGCCTGTCGTTGGGGTCGCTGCAACCGCCGGTATTTTCAATGGCTTTGTATATTTCAGTTGTTCCTACCACCGCCGGGTTAAAAGTGATCTTGAACACAGAAACGGGGCCAGCTTTTCCGGGTTTACATTCACTTACACCATTCAATTCCTTCACATTTGTTGAGAGGGTTTTCAGGTCATTATTACAGGTAACACCTTTTACTTTAATGGTAATGGTAGTGTCGTTTACCGGTTTGTCGTTCTGAGCAAAAGATCTATTACCAATGGCTGTAAATATTAATACAGTGAGGATCATTTTTTTAAGCATGGTTGTTAGCTTTTTGTGTGTTTATTAAGTGAGTGCAAATTTAGTTATTTATAAAGTAGCATTTTTACTGCATATGTATTACTTTGTTTTAGCATTTCTAATAATTGCCGCCAGGTCTTCAGGTATTTCCATGGATTTTAATGGGGGTACATTTGCGCCACCTGTATTACCAACAGGGATATGCCCGACAAAAGATTTTACCCCGCCAACTAATAAACGCGGAATTTGCCCAATTACTTCTTTCCAGTCTTTTAATTTGATCCCGAATAAAAGCATTTTCAAATGCACAGCGGTATGTTCAAACGGGTAGGGTTGCCCTAAAATATGAGCCCGTTCCAGGTGCTGCCAGCTCATCGGGTAATTTTTTTCAGTAAATACTATCCGGGATACCATTAGTTCCTGCAGGAACAATTTTTTCAGTGATGCAGGCATTTTTGTGTATAGTCGCATATTTATGATTTAATGATCATGACCTTCTGTATTCGTTTGTTTTGCTAAAATAAAAAATGCAGCTTTCACCGCCACTTTTGCATCTTTTGGAATTTCTTTCAGCAAAGTTATTTCTGTATAACCAATATCTGAATTTCCTTTGACCACAGGTATCCGTTCAAAACTAACACCGGTTTCCTCCTCATGTGTATCTTTTTCTTTTACTTCAGGTTTTACGGTATCTTTTACTTCTTCATGTTTCTCTATTACTATAAAAATATAATCCTGTCCCTGGAAATTAACGATCGCATCTGAAGGGATGGCAGGTACGATCGCTTTCTCCAGACTTATAACAGCAGAAACATTCATGCCATCTATCAACCCGGTTTTATCGCCTTCTACCATGGCGTGAACTGAAACAGCTTTACTTTCTCCTTCAAAGGAAGAGCCTAATGAAAATATCTTTGCATCGTATTCCTTGCCGGGGTTGTTGGTAATAGTGAAGTGAATCGTTTGGTTATTCTTCAATTTGGACAAGTCTTTTTCATAAACAAAAAGATCAAGATGCAATTGCCTGTTGTCTACTATTTCGGCCACAACGGTGGTTAGATCCACATAGCTTCCCATTTTTACCATTACATTGCTTACTACACCGCTGATGGGACTTGTTATAGACAGCACTGAAACCAATTTGCCATTGGAAAGCTTTCCAGGATTAATACCCATTAACTGTATTTGCTGTTGCAGGGTTGACTGAAGGGTACGCAAAGTTCTTAATTCCGTTTCTGCAGATTGTAGATTTTTTAATGCCCCTGCGTTGCCGGCATTTAATTCTTTTTGTCTTTTAACTTCCAACTCTGCCAATGAAATTTTTGCATTCACATTCAGGTATTCGCTTTGTGCCTGTATAAATTCCGGATTGGCAATCGTGGCTATTGTTTGTCCCTTTGAAACATAGTTGCCCGGTTGTACTAACAATGATCTCACCACCCCACTGTAAACTGAATTTACACTGGCCCTGTTTTGATTTGGAACTTTCAGAACCCCATTTGCTTTTACAGAAGCAGTTAATTGTTTTTGTTCAATGGCACCTAATTCAATGCCTATACTTTTTATCTGCTCATCAGTAAGCGTGACGATATTGGGATTTTCATGTTCATCAGTATGGCCTTCTTCCCTGGGTTTGGCAACTTCGGAATTACCTGTTTCAGGATTGCCATCTTTGTTTCCGCAGGAAAGAAAGGAAACAAGATTTGTAAAGATCATTGCTATTATTAAAAACTTCTTCATCTGTATATTTTTTATTGATTGATGTAATAATTGTACTGAATTACAGATTGATTGTAAATATTCAGGTTCTCTAAGTAATTCTTTTGTATCTCAATTGCCTGTGTAAGAAACTGTGATAGCTCAGCAAAACTAATTTCTCCTGAACGGTAGGCTAATGATGCAGCCTTGATGATCTCGTCTGCCTGTTTCAATCCTGTTGTTTCATAAAAACCTAACATGCTTTTGTTTCTTTCTACTTCCTGTTGCATTTGCATTCGCTGTGTGTTTAACAACTGGTTACTATAATCATATTGCTTTTGCTGTAGTGTCATTTCTGCATGGGCTACTTTAACTTTATTGCGATAGGCCCTTGCCCCAAATAATGGGAAAGCTGCCGATACTGAAAATCCACTGAAAGGATCTTTTGCACCCCACAACTGCTGGCTGAAGAAACGGCCTGAGAACTCAGGTTTGTTCTCATTTTTTATAACTCCAATGCCGGCACTGGCAATATTGATGGTTTGTGATTGTAAAGCCAATAGCGGATGAAGACTGTCATTTACAACAACAGGCATAGATAGTTTTTCCATTGGTAACATCAGGGGCAACATAGATTCTTCTGTGTTAAGTAATTGCATCAATACCTGCTGCTGAATTTGTATATCATATCCAACTTGTTGCAGCAATGCCTGTAATTCTTTCATTCTTACATTGGCTGAAATACTGTCTAATCCGGGGCTGTCGCCGGTTTTAACTTTCAGTATGGCTGCATTACTCAGTGATCTGTAAATACTATCTAAGCGGTAAAACAGTTGTTGCTTATCCTGCAAATACCAAAGCCGGTAATAAACAGTTCTTACATCTTTTTTAATGTCAACATCAATAGCAGCAGTATTGACCTGGTAATATTTCAATTGCTCACTGTATAGTGTTTTCTGTGCCTTGTACAATCCCGGCCATGCAATACTTTGTGATATGCCAATTTTTAAGATGCCTTTATTGTCACTGGGACGGAAGTCTTCATTCTCTGCAAACACACCTGTTTTTGGCAAAGCGTTTGCTGTTTTTATTTGGGCGTTGCCTTTATTTATTTGCTGATTATTTATGTCATACAGCAGATTTTTTTTCGCCAGCGAAATCACTTCGCTTACACTTACTCGTTTGGTAACCGGTTTCTGTGCCTGCACACTGTTTGATACTGTCATAAAAATAATAGCTGCCATAATTGTTGCTACAGGTTTTATTTTTCTTTTTGGTGAAAAAATAATATACAATATGGGTAACACTACCAGTGTAAGAAATGTTGCAGTTATCAGGCCGCCAATCACCACGGTAGCCAGTGGTTTTTGTACTTCGGCCCCGGAGCCTGAAGAAAATGCCATTGGAAGAAAACCCAATGAAGCAACAGCGGCAGTCATTAACACAGGCCGCAAACGGATCCTGGTACCTTCCAATACCCGTTTCATAATATCTTTCATTCCTTCTTTCTCTAATTGATTGAATGTGCTGATGAGTACAATACCATTTAATACAGCCACACCAAACAAAGCAATAAAACCAACAGCTGCCGAAATGCTGAATGGCATTCCCCGGAGGAGCAAAGCAAATACACCTCCAATGGCACTCATAGGTATAGCGGTGAAAATCAATGCTGCTTCTTTAATAGAACTGAAAGTAAGGTATAGCATAAAGAAGATAAGAAGTAACGCCAATGGTACAACGATCATCATCCGGGCAGATGCTTTCTGAAGGTTTTCAAACGTGCCGCCATAAGTATAATAATAACCCAGGGGTAGTTTTACTTTTTCATTTAATTTTTGCTGTGCTTCTTTTACCACGCTGGCAACATCGCGGCCACTTACATTAAAGCTTACGTAAATTCTCCGCTTACCCGATTCACGGCTTATCTGCGCAGGGCCTGTTTTAAAGGAAACAGTTGCTACCTGCGATAACGGGATCTGGTTGCCATCACTCAGTGGTATAAATAAGTCGCTTACATCATCGAGGTTGGTTCGGTGAGTACTGTCTAATCGCAATACCAGGTCAAATTTTCTTTCATTTTCAAACACAACGCCTGCTTCTTCTCCGGCAAAAGCAGTGCTGATAACGTGGTTTATGTCTTCAATATTTAATCCGTACCCTGCAATTTTTGCCCTGTCGTATTCAATCGTAATTTGCGGCAGGCCATCAACCCGTTCCACCTGTGGTTGCGTAATACCTTCAATGGGCTGAATAACTTTAGCCACTTTGTCGGCATAAGCAACCAATGAATCTAAATTCTCACCAAATATTTTAATTGCAACATCCTGCCGTATGCCTGTCATCAATTCATTAAAACGCATTTGTATTGGTTGGCTTGGCTCGGCAATTACACCCGGAATTGTGGAAAGCTTATCTCTCATCATATCTGACAATGCATAAAAATCTTTGGTACTTGTCCATTCTTTTTTGGATTTTAGAATTACCATTAAATCCGAGGCTTCCGGTGGCATCGGGTCGGTAGCTATATCTGCAGCGCCTGTTTTGCCTACGACCATTTTTACTTCCGGAAATTTAAGCAGCATCCGCTCTGCCATCATAACTGTTTCAATTGTTTGCGACAGCGATGAACCCTGCGGCAATACAAACTCAATGGCATAATCACCTTCTTCTAATGTGGGAATAAATTCACCACCCATATTTTTAAAAATAATGATTGATACAATTAATAAAGCAACAGCTATACCAACTACTGCATATTTTATTTTGATGGCACCCTTGAGAAGAGGATTGTACAAGCGTTGAAAGAAATCCATCATCCTGTCGGAAAAAGTCCTTTTGTGTTTCAGATTTTTAGAAAGAAACAAAGCGCTCATCATAGGTATATAAGTAAGTGACAGGATCAATGCGCCCAAAATGGCAAAACCTACTGTTTCTGCCATTGGCCGGAACATCTTTCCTTCTACACCCTGTAAAGAAAGAATGGGTAAATACACAATGAGGATAATGATCTGCCCGAATGCGGCGGAACTCATCATTTTCTTTGCACTGCCTTCTACGGCTTCATCCATTTGCTGTTGCGAGAGTTTACCCGTTAATTGCTTTGCTCCAAGGTAATGTAAGGTTGCTTCTACTATAATAACGGCCCCATCAACGATCAATCCAAAATCAATGGCACCCAGGCTCATCAGGTTGGCACTTACACCAAACAAATTCATCAGAGCTAAAGCAAATAATAAGGATAAGGGAATGGCAGATGCAACTATTAAGCCTGCACGAAGATTTCCAAGGAATAATACCAATACCAATATTACAATCAATGCCCCTTCAATTAAATTGGTTTTCACGGTATTTATGGCACGGTCAATTAAATTTGTCCGATCCAGGAATGCTTCTATCTCTACATCTTGTGGCAATGATTTTTTAACAGTTCCCATCCGTTCTTTTACCAATTCTACTACAGATGCACTGTTTGCACCCTTCATCATTAATACAATGCCACCAACCACTTCTTTTTCCCCGTTGTAGGTTAGTGCACCATATCGTGGTGGCGAACCGAATTGCACAGTAGCAACGTCTCTTATCAAAACAGGAACACCGCTTTGTTGTTTGATAACAATGCTTTCAATATCTGCGAATGTTTTTACCAAGCCTACGCCTCTTATAAAATAAGCATTGGGTTTCCTGTCAATATAAGCGCCGCCGGTATTTTCATTGTTTTTTTCCAGCGCAATAAATATTTCCGGGATGGTAACATTCATCGCCTTTAATCTATCGGGGCTTACTGCAACTTCATACTGTTTGTTAATACCACCAAAACCTGTTACCTCTGCCACACCGGCAATACCTGTTAATTGACGGCCTACGATCCAATCCTGCATGGTACGCAGATCCATGGCAGAATATTTTTTTTCACTTCCTTTTTTTGGATGAATAACATACT
>JANNBU010000365.1:0-3895 GCA_031385805.1 Ferruginibacter sp. | reverse complement strand
TCTACTTTTTTAAATAAACATAGTTAAGATCTAATATATCCAATGTAAAACCAAAGATCCAACTGTGAAGAACCAAGACCAATATCCTGCTTATGCTGTAAAAAGCGATGATAGCAAAACCAGAACCAATATCCTGCTTATGCTGTAAAAAGCGACGATAGCAAAACCAAAACCAATATCCAGCCTATGCTTTAAAAAGCGACGATGGCAAAAACCTCCCGATAGCTATCTGGACCATTATCCTAAGCCTATGCTGCTAACCACGGCGATGATGGCAAAAAACCAAGATCACTGAAACCAGGATAAAATTATTTTTACTATAATAGTAAAATCTGATCCTGAAAAACCAATGAGAGTAAAATTGGTTAAAAAATTGGCCCCCACAGTTATTTGCGATGACGAATTACTGTGGAGGCTTTTTTGTTTTGGGCATTTCTTACTTTTATGCCATGATATTAGCATCCCCGCATCAATTATCTTATAAACCTTCACGGATCATTTCATTGGTACCATCGCAAACCGAATTGCTGCATTACCTGGGATTGGAAACTGAAACAATTGCCATAACTAAATTTTGTATTCATCCAGACGATTGGTTTAGACATAAGACCAGGATCGGTGGTACAAAAGCACTTGATATTGAAAAAATAATATCGCTTGATCCAGATCTGATCATTGCCAATAAAGAAGAAAATGTAAAAGAACAGGTTGAAATGCTGGCCGAAAATTTCCCGGTATGGGTTACTGATGTAAATGATCTTACTGATGCTTATAAAATGATCCATGATATTGGGATCCTTACCAACAAGAAAAAAGAAGCTTCAGGACTAGTGGATTCAATAAAAATAAAATTTGATACTCTTTCTCAAACATTCAGTACAAATAATAGAATACCAGTAGCTTATTTAATTTGGAAAGATCCATATATGACCATCGGCGGAGATACATTTATCAGCAATATGCTGGAAGCTGCAGGAATGGTTAATGTCTTCAATAATCAAACAAGATATCCAGAGATCACACTGCCCCAACTAAAAACTATGGATTTCAAACTTGTATTACTTTCCTCCGAACCCTACCCTTTTCAACAAAAACACATTGAAGAATTACAAAAGGAACTACCGGGTAAAAAAATAATTTTAGTGGATGGAGAAATGTTTAGCTGGTATGGAAGCAGATTGTTACAGGCATCGGATTATTTTACTTGTTTACGACAAAATATATGATCTATGTATGATTTTACGATGTATGATTTATGATTGAAATGTCGGCTATTACATCATACATCTTAAAATCACACATCATAAATCCCACTTTCCTTACTTTTGTAAAAAAACCGAATATATGGCTGCAAATAAAATCATTGAATTATTGGGCAAAGATGCCGACAGTTTACTGAATCACCAGTGCAAAACAATTACAAAGGAACAGATCCATTTACCTTCACCAAACCATGTGGAAGAAAGCTGGATAAATAGTAACCGCAGCAATCAAACGCTGAAGAATTTGCAGGCAATGCTTGATCACGGAAGGCTTGGCGGAACAGGTTATGTTTCTATACTACCGGTTGACCAGGGAATTGAACACAGTGCCGGTGCATCATTTTCACCCAACCCAACTTTTTATGATCCTGAAAGTATTGTAAAACTTGCTATTGAAGCTGGTTGCAATGCAGTTTGTTCAACATTTGGTGTATTAGGTATCATTAGCAGGAAATATGCACACAGGATACCAATGATGGTTAAATTAAATCACAATGAATTTTTAAGTTATCCGAATAAATTCGACCAGGTAATGTTTGGCCAGGTGAAAGCCGCCTGGAACATGGGCGCTACCTCAGTTGGTGCAACCGTTTACTGGGGAAGCCCTGAAAGTGCCCGCCAGTTAAATGAAGTTGCCATGGCATTTGAAATGGCGCATGAACTGGGTATGGCAACGGTACTCTGGTGCTATGTTCGTAACAATGCATTTAAAATTGAAGGCGTAGATTACAGTACTGCAGCAGATTTTACCGGTCAGGCCAATCACCTCGGCGTAACCATACAGGCAGATATCATCAAACAAAAATTAGCAACCAACAATGGCGGATACCTTGCAACCAAGCATGGTAAAACATCGCCGTTGGTTTACGACAAACTTACTACTGAGCATCCGATCGATCTTAACAGGTACCAGGTTGCCAATTGTTATATGGGACGGGTTGGATTGATCAACAGTGGTGGTGAAAGTAAGGGTGCAACAGACATGGCAGAAGCAGTTACTACAGCTGTTATAAACAAACGTGCCGGTGGCATGGGTCTTATCAGTGGCCGTAAAGCATTCCAGAAACCATTGAAAGACGGTATTGAATTGTTGAATACTATTCAGGATGTATATTTGGATAAGAGTATTACTATCGCATAGAAGCGAGTAGCTAGTAGGGTTTGGCTAGTGGGAAAGACAAAGTTTCCTTGAGAATGAGCATTCCTGCTAACTATACTGGATAATGAAAAGACAAGTGCAAGATGTTTAAGGCTTGCCAGATTCAATTCACTGCTAGTTGAATAGCGGGTGCAATCGTTAGGACTTCCTACTAGCCATTCCCCACTAGCTACTAGCCCAATATTACAATATGCGACAAGAAGAAGATTTTGATGCCAACCTTGCCGGTGAAGAAGGAACCTCGGAACAATTGAAAGCAAGTTGGTTCAAGCGTATAAAAAAAGGGATCTTAACTTCCACCAAAGATAAAAAAGATGCCCCGGAAGGATTGTGGGCCAAATGTCCAACCTGTAAATACACATGCACCATCTCCGAGCTTTCTGAAAATAAATTTGTTTGCCCAAAATGCGATTTTCATCACAGGATCGGCAGCGAAGAATATTTCGAGATATTATTTGATGACAACAGGTACATAGAACTTTTTGCAAATATCAAATCAAAAGACTACCTCGGTTTTGTTGACCTGAAGCCTTACAGCAAAAGGCTGGAAGACACTTATGCCAAAATGGATATTCATGATTCTATTACAGTGGCATACGGAAAAGTGAATGAGAATGACCTGGTAGTTGCCTGCATGGATTTTGAATTTATCGGAGGCAGTCTGGGAAGTGTGATGGGTGAAAAAATATGCCGTGCCTGTGATTATTGTATTGAACACAAAGTTCCTTTTATGATCATCAATAAAAGCGGTGGGGCAAGAATGATGGAAAGCGCTTTTTCATTGATGCAACTTGCAAAAACCTCGGGGAAGCTTACGTTATTAAGCGAAGCAAAAATTCCTTACATATCTCTTTGTACCGATCCTACCTTCGGCGGCACTACGGCTTCTTTCGCTATGTTGGGTGATATCATCTGTGGTGAACCCGATGCCCTCATTGGTTTTGCAGGACCACGTGTGATCAAGGAAACTATAAAAAAAGACCTCCCTCCCGGATTTCAGCGAAGTGATTTTTTATTGGAACACGGGTTTCTTGATTTCATCATTCACCGGAAAGCACTTAAAGAAAGGATAGCAGCATTGCTGGTACTTTTTAAGAATTGAGCTGTTAGCTATTAGCCATTAGCTGTAAGCCAGAACTTTATTTTCAAATGCTGTAATATCTAAAATACTTTTTAAGAAACGTTTTTTAGATGATGAACTGTTCGCAGTAAACTAATAGCTAATAGCTTTCCTCCAACGTTTTGCACAAAGAATAAACATCTCCTTCTTTATATTTTTTCCCTCTTGCAAATTCCATTTCAAGTTTTTACATTTGCGATAGTTTTCATAGGGTACGGATTAAAAACAACCGGGGTTTTTACGAGGGCACTGAAAAAGCTCTCCTTTTAGAATAGAACTTGTAAAGCGATTAAGTTAAAATCAATTTTAGCTTAATCGCTTTTTTTATTTTCAATTTTTTGGGAGGAGGAATAG
>JANNBU010000364.1:0-2097 GCA_031385805.1 Ferruginibacter sp. | reverse complement strand
GTTCCCCATAAAATTTTGCAATCCATTGGGATCAGTTCACCCGATTTTATTAAGACAAGGTCACCGACATGCAGTTGTGTATTTTCTACCGGGAAAATTAATTCTTTGTGATCATCATCAAAAGCGATCATATTGGCCATTACTTTTTGTTGCCCGGCCAGTTTATTCAATTCTTTTTGTGTTATTACAACAGATCGGTGCTCTACCCATTCACCCAAAAAAACAAGTGTGATGATGGTAGCCGTTGTTTCATAAAAAATATAATCCATTCCAAAGTTTCCGATCGAACCGATGAGGCTATATACAAATGCCGCAGTAGCGCCCAAAGCGATCAATACATTCATATTTGGAATTCCGCGTCGTAAACTTTTTACGGCGCTGATACCAAAATATCCCATGCCTACTATATAAACCGGAATGCAGATAACCAGTTGTATCCATGGGTTCATCAAAAAATGAATATGCCAGGGAAGCATGTGAAGCATTAAGACTAAGGTAAAGGGAAGGCAGAAGAGGAAGCGTTGGAGATGGTTGGAGAAAAAAGTTTGAGGTTTGAGGTTTGAAGTTTGAAGTTCGTTGACTACTTTATATCCCAGATCCTCAATGCCTTTCGCAAGTGTTTCTTTTGATCTGTTCTCATTCAGTTCAAAACTCACATCACCGCCAATGAAATTTACTTTCACTTCTTTTTGTCCTTCTTTTTGGAGGTAGCGTGTAATGGTCAATGCACAATTGGTACAATCCATTCCTTCTACTTTCCAGTCAACTTTTTCCATGATACAAAATTACTTTATGATAAGGTCAGGTATTTACTAAATATGAAAATATCTTTGCATCATGGTTGTGAATTTTAAATTGTCGGAAATAGAAAATGCGGCGAAACAATTGCTGGCATTTATTGCCGAAAAAAAAGTCATTGCTTTTCATGGAGAAATGGGCGCAGGTAAAACAACATTCATTCATGCAATATGTGATGTGCTTGATGTGAAAGATGTTGTAGGTAGTCCTACTTTTTCTATTATCAATGAATACAGGACAGTAAATGGGGATATTATTTTTCACCTGGACCTGTATCGTTTAAAAGATGAAGCAGAAGCGATGGCTGCAGGCGTGGAAGACTGTTTGTATTCGGGTAATTTATGTATGGTTGAATGGCCGGAAAAAGCAGCAAAGATTTTTCCGGCAGATGCGGTGCATTGTTATTTAAAATCAGTGAGCCATAATGAGCGAAAGCTGCAAATAAATTTGTAATTTGTACCTGCCCGCTCAAGGCTGGTACTTACATAAAATGATATGGCAACATCAATACCTTTTGTATCGTCTTCTCTAAAATATGAAACGCTGGAAGAAACCCTGGATGTAAAACCCAAAGGCGAGGAAATGTGCATCGGCATACCCAAAGAAAATTCTTTCAACGAGAACAGGATTGCATTAACCCCCGATGCGGTGAGTGTTATCATTGCAAACGGGCATTCAGTAAATATTGAAACCAATGCAGGCCTTGGTGCAAATTATACTGATAAGGATTACAGTGAAGCCGGTGCAAAAATATTGTTTGATAAGAAATCAGTTTTTGAATGTGATGTAATTGTAAAAAGCGCCCCGGTAAGTGAAGAAGATTGTGAATTCCTGAAACCCGGGCAATACATTATTTCTCCGATACACCTTGCCGTTATGAAGAAAACCATCCTGGAAAAAATGATGGAAAAAAAGATCACCGCATTGAGTTTTGAAAACCTGAAAGATGCCAGCGGCCACAATCCTATTGTAAGAAGTATGAGTGAAATTGCGGGTAGCGCCGTAATGCTTATTGCGGGGCAATACCTGAGTAATGCCAATAATGGAAAAGGTGTGTTGGTTGGCGGCATCAGTGGTATACCACCTACAAAAGTTATCATCATCGGTGCCGGTATCGTGGGAGAGTATGCAGCAAGAACATCATTGGCCATGGGCGCCAGCGTAAAAATATTTGATAACAGTATTTACCGATTAAAAAGATTGCAGAACAATATCGGTGTGCGTTTATACACCTCTGTTATTGAACCAACCATTTTAGCAAAGCAATTAAAAACATGTGACGTTGCTGTAGGAGCCTTG
>JANNBU010000353.1:0-8564 GCA_031385805.1 Ferruginibacter sp. | reverse complement strand
CCCAATGGCAATACGATGTGCAGCAGTTATAATTATCAGTGGAAGAAAGATGGCGTAAATATTTTAGGAGCAACCAGTGTTACCTATACAGCAACGGATTATGGATTGTATAGTGTTTTTGTATCCGGTGCAACACCAAGTTGCAATTGTACGATGCTTTCTGATACAGCCGTGGTGAAATTATTCCCTGATCCGATAGCCAACATTGAAACCAGCTCAACCGTTTGTTTCGATCCGGCTTTCAATCCATGGACTTTCAATTTAAATGCCACCAATTATGCAGGATATACTTATAACTGGAGCGCCAGTATCGGTGGAATTACTTTTGCACCAAACAACTCAACTTCAGGATTTACATCTGCAACCGGAACATTGGTGAACAATACCAATTTTGTAATTTATCTGCAGGTTGTTGATGCAAATGGCTGTATTGCTTATGACAGTTTATGTATTTACACTTACAAAAACCCGAATGTAGCTATAAGTGCCACCGGTACCTTATGTGCCAATTCCATTAACACGATATCGGTCATAGCACCAAACATTAATAATAATTACAGCTGGAACACAGGTGCTGTTGGTACTGTCATCAATACAACGCTTGCCGGTTCTTATTATGCCACTGCCACAAACCTGTTGTCGGGCTGCAGTGCAATGAGCAATTTCATAAATATCAATCCTGCGCCCAGCCTGGAGTTATTCCCGATAGGTTGTGATACCATTTGTTCCACCAAAAACATTACTATTCCTTTAGCTCAATTACCAAACCTGAGCAACTATTTTGTACAATGGTTCGACGGAATTAAACCAGCGGGTACATTAATATATTCTGGCAATGGCGCTATAACGATACCGGCTGGGTTCTTAAGTCTGGGTTTACATCATTTATGGACCACTGCCAGTTTCCCGAATGGCTGCTTCGACAGCAGCGGCGTATATGATGTATTTATAAAGACTTGCTGCACTTGCGTTGGAAGCAGTTGGGCATTCAAGCAATATAGTCTTGATAGTGGCGCCACCTACCAAAACCTGCCTTGTGGAAATCAGGAGATAGTAATAGGATGTAATACTTTTGTTGTTAACGCAGCCTATAACTGTTCTCCTACTGGTTGCGCCAGTACAGTAACAGGGCAGGTATTAGATAATATGGGTAATGTTATTTTAAATATTACTTCATTTCCATACACCTACACGCCAACACCCGGAACTATCGGAACTGTTTATATTAAGCTGATTGGATGGTGCGACGGTGTTAAATGCGATAGTTGTATTACACCGGTATTCTATAACTGCCCGTTGCCGGAGCCGCCGTGCGCCTGCGATACTGCTTTTCATTTTACCGGTCTGCCGGCAGTCGTACTTCCAAATGAAGTAGTAGCAGGGGGAACAGGAACTGTAGTGCCTATGAATTGCGGGGCAACTTATCCCAACAGTTTAAACTGCCTGGTCAATTACCAGTTCTATATCAATTACCAACATCCATGGCCAAGTGGCAATTGTCCGACGATGGTAGTGGGTGAAGTACTTGACAACCTGGGAAATGTTATCTATACCCAAAACAATGTCTCGCAGGCCAACCCGATGAATTATATATTCCCGGCTGCGGGTAACTATTGTGTGAGATTTAGGCTGATGGTAGGGACAACGGTCTGTGCCACCTGTAAGATATGCTTTACCGTGGTCTGCAATGTGCCTTGTGAGTGTAACCCGGATTTCCGTTTTACGGGCGGCCCGGTTATCACAGGTGGGAATATTGGTTTCCCACCGATACAATGCTTTACCAGCATAGCAACGCCATTAACCTGTAATACAGCTTATGGCTTCTATATCCCTTACCAACATCCATGGCCAAACGGAAACTGCCAGGCGATGGTTATTGGCGAAGTTTTGATAGGGAATACGGTTATCTATACCCAGAACAATGTTTCACAGGCCAACCCAATGAATTATACATTCACGGGGGCCGGTATCTATTGCGTGAGATTTACATTAGTAGTGAATGGAATT
Source organism: Ferruginibacter sp. (assembly GCA_031385805.1). GTDB lineage: Bacteria > Bacteroidota > Bacteroidia > Chitinophagales > Chitinophagaceae > Ferruginibacter. The sequence goes on along the minus strand of JANNBU010000353.1, from coordinate 6,557 downwards.
GTCTGCGATGTTTGTATGTTCTGCTTCAGTGTGAACTGCGACCTGCCATGTACCTGCAACCCGGAATTTCATTTTGACGGTAACCCGGTGATCAAAGCAAATTTCCCGCAGGGGATCATCGATTACCCGCCACCGCCGATAAATTGCAATACGACCCTGGACACGCCATTGACCTGTAATATCAGCTATAGCTTCTGGTACAATTTCACTAACCCATGGCCTAATGGAAATTGCCAGGTGATGGTTATGGCTGAAGTGTTGTTGAATGGAAATGTTGTATATACGCAGAATAATGTTTCACAGGCCAATCCATTGACCTATACATTCCCGGGTGCTGGCAACTATTGTGTAAGATTCAAATTAATGGTGAACGGCGTTGTCTGCGACATCTGTACCGTATGTTTTGTGGTAACCTGCGACCAACCTTGTGTCTGCACCCCGGATTTCCAATTTACGGGAGGACCGGTGATCGTTGGCTTACCGCTACAGATTAGTTGCAACACCAGCATAGCAACAGCATTGAGCTGTAATACACCGTATGCTTTTTATATTCCATACCAAAGTCCATGGCCGGTTGGAACCTGCCAGGCAATGGTTATAGGCGAAGTACTGTTAAATGGAAATACAGTTATCTATACCCAGAACAATATTTCACAGGCCAACCCATTGAACTATACATTTACAAGTGGAGGCGTGTATTGCGTAAGATTCAAGTTAGTTGTTAACGGAGCTGTGTGCGACGTTTGCATGTTCTGCTTCAGCACGACCTGCAACCTGCCTTGTACCTGCAATCCCGAATTTCATTTTGAGGGCAGCCCGGTGATCAAATCAAACTACCCCAATGGGATCATTGACTACCCGCCACCGCCGATATCTTGCAATACAAGCCTGGAAATGCCGCTGACCTGTAACATCAGTTATAGCTTCTGGTACAATTTTACGAATCCATGGCCGGTCGGTAATTGCGAAGCGATGGTAGTAGCTGAAGTGCTGTTGAATGGAAATGTTGTCTATACACAGAACAATGTATCCCCGGCCAGTCCATTGACCTATACATTCCCGGGTGCAGGCAACTATTGTGTAAGATTCAAATTAATGGTAAATGGCGTTGTTTGCGATACTTGCACCGTTTGCTTTATCGTGCGCTGTGAAATTCCTTGTACCTGCAACCCGCAATTCCATTTTGTAGGCAGCCCGAACATCAAGGCGAACTTGCGAAACGGGGAATTTATCAACTACCCGCCACCGATCAATTGCAATACAAGTTTAGCAGCACCGCTGCAGTGCAATACACCGTATAACTTCTGGTACAATTTCACCAACCCGTACCCTGCGACATGTAACGTCAAAGACAGCGTGGTACTCATGCAGGTGGGTAATCCTCTGCCACTGGCCATCAAACCGAATGCGACTGCCGGCAATCCACTCTCGTATAAGTTTACCCGATCGGGAACTTATTGTGTGAAATTCTACCTGGTAGTGAATGGGCAGATATGTGATGTATGCACTGTTTGCTTTACGGTGAACTGTCCGGTAGCTTGCTGCATTACAATAAATACGAAGTTATTCCTCCAGGGCTATTACCTGGCAGGAACGGGCCATACTATGCAGCCGGTGTTGAACAATGAGGTTGTGCCTAATTCGCTGCCTAGTGAAGCCGATAGCATTACGGTTGAATTGCGTGATCCGCAGACCTATGCGTTGGTTGATGCACAATGGGCTGTATTGCATCTTGATGGTACGGCGAGTGTACCATTCACACAGACTGCAGGAGATTACTATATCGCCATCAAACACAGGAATACGCTGCAGACATGGAGTGTAAACCCGGTTACCTGCTCAGAGACTACTCCTTTATACGATTTCACCACTTCTTCTGATAAGGCATTTGGGGATAACCAGGTACAGGTTGAAACCGGTGTTTGGGCTTTCTTTACCGGCGATATAAACCAGGATGATTTCATAGACGGGAATGATTTCCCTGCATATGATACAGACAGTTTTAATGGTGTGGCGCAGGTGTACGTTGCAACCGATATGAATGGAGATGGATTTGTAGATGGGAATGACTTCCCGGTTTTTGATAGCAATAGTTTTAATGGGGTTGCAGCAGTACATCCCTAATATGCTAACATACTATTTTAAAGAAAGGGAGTCGTTATGGCTCCCTTTTCACTTCAAAATCCTTCGTTACAAGCTGTTGGTATATTTTAAATTTTTAAATGAATTCAATAGAGAAAATGGTATTGCTATTTCTTAATATAATAATTGCTTTCGATTAAATTATATAAGCATGAGATTGACGGATCAATGCGTCCGTTAGCTATAAACTACCCAACTGCGCAAGTGATCCCATCAAAAAATACCTGTAAGGTTTTTAAAAGCTTACAGCTATTCTTACAAATGCTCAATAACTTTTAATGCGTTTGCCCTGCATGTCACCCACCCGACATCATAATTCAAACGAATAGCAATACTTTTGTAAAAACCAGTGAATAAACAGTTTCAATGAAAAATATTATCTACATAGTCGTTCTTGTTATTGCAGGGTTTGCCATTCATTCTTTTATGAATCCCAAAACTGATTTTACTGCGGATAAAAAAGAAGGTATCAAATTTCACCGCGGCAGCTGGAAAGAAGCATTGGAAATAGCAAAAAAAGAAAACAAACTTATTTTTCTTGATATCTATGCAACCTGGTGTGGGCCCTGCAAAAGATTAAAGAGCACTACTTTTTCAAACAGCCGCGTAGGAAAATACTTCAATTCCAACTTTATCAACGTTTCACTTGATGGCGAAGTTGGTGATGGAGAAATACTCGCCAACCAATATAGAATTTCAGGTTATCCAACTTTGTTATTCATTAATAAGGATGGTAATGTTGTGGTTAAGGCAGATGGATATCATGATGCAGATGAACTTCTCGAACTGGCCAAATCTGCGGCACATTAAGAACTGTTTGAAGTTTGAGGTTTGAGGTTTGAAGTTGGTCCCACGACCCGGACTTAACCTCAAACATCGAACCTCAAACCTCAAATTTTTGCACTAACTTTTCCGTAAGAATATGAATATGTTTTTACGAACCATTTTATTATTGATCATAAGCAATATGGTCATTGCCCAGCAACCAAAACTTGTGCTGCCTATCGGGCACTATGCAGCAATCAATGATGCCTGTTTTAGTCCCGATGGAAAATATGTTCTAACTGCTTCTGATGACAGCACTGCGAAATTATGGTCTGCACAAACCGGTATGTTATTGATAGAATATAAACCTCATATTGGTTCATTAATATCTGCAACTTTTGCTAAAGATGGGAATAAGATGATTACCATGTCTACAGACAGTAGTAAAAAAATATGGTCTGTAAAGAATGGTTTATTATTGAGCGATATTGATTGGGATCCCCGCTTAGCCTGGGACCCAAAGAATACGGTGAATGATGCTGTGAGGAGTATTGATATAATTGAAGACAGCATTATCCGCATAAGCGAAAATAAAACGAAGAAAATAATACAGGAGTTCATTGTTCATGGAAGGACAATTCAAAAGGCAATTTTCAGCCCAGACCATACCAGCGTACTTGCAATTGTCAATGTAGCCGATCTGGCTTCCCCATTCCCGGCCTGTTATATCTGGAATATTCATACAGCAGAACTCACAACAACGCTTAGGGGATATAGCCAGTATTTAAGAATGAGCCCGGCTTTCAACCCCGATGGAACACAAATTATTTCTGTAAACCAGGACAGTGTTATTACCCGCTGGATGGACCAACAGGCAACCATGTTGCCCAACATACATGGAAAAACAGGTATGGAATATCATATACCATTCAGCAGTAACGGAAAAAAAATAATCACTGCAAACGACGAGTCTTTAAAAATAATCGGATGGGAAAAAGGGGCACTGATAAAAAAGCTGAGAATACAATCAACAGATATCGAACTACTCGAGGATCTTTTAGGATCCCCGGTTGAAAGATCTGATACTTCCGATAAGCATTGGAGAGATCAGTTAATAGGATTTCGTGATCATGATTCATGGGAATTTATAACAGATGCCATGCTTAGTCGCGATGAAACCCGTATACTGGCTATCGGTATGAGAATAAATACGCCCGGTATGTTTCTGAAATTATGGGATACAAAAAAAGCCATCGTGATATGGAAAGAATTTTATGGGCGTGCAGACTATTTTAGTTTTTCTGAGGATGGAAAATATTTTTTTACGCTTGATGAGGAAGCTTCACTTGTCATGTTCAATGCTAAGGATGGGAAAAAAATGGCTATCCTGGAAAAAGAAGCAAGGGGAGGAGCCATTAGCCCCGATAAGAGCACAATAGTTACCATACTCGGCAAAGGGTTGATCAACATCCGATCGGGGAAAGATGGTAAACTGCTTCATCATTTTACTGAGCCGGTATATAAAAAATATTTTACTGACTTTGCCATGAATGGTATATCCCCCACGATAGCGATCAGCAATGATAATAAGAAGATCGCGTTGGCATTCCTTGATGGTACGATCATATTACTGGATGGAATAACAGGAAAAATAATTTCGGATATTAAGACAGATCCCAATGCTTCGGGTTTAAAAAATGAATCCAACCCTTTTTTTTATGTTGGTTTCAACCCGGACGGGAAAGAATTAATGACATCAAATCCCGGTGGTACTGCCAGTTTTTGGTCTGCCATTGATGGAAAATTAATTACAACATTAAAAGGAGAATTTAATACCTATTCACTACCCTCATACAGTCCGGACGGACAAAAGATCATTACAACAGCAGCGGACAATAGTATTAATATATGGGATGCAAAAACACATTCATTGCAATACAGTTTTTTCCAGGTCGACAGTACTGATTATATGTATGTGCTTCCTTCGGGGTATTATAAAGCAACCGGATCAGCTACACGCAAATTACATTATGTTACAAAGGACCTCGGGGTAATGACATTCGAACAATTAGATGTAAAATATAACCGGCCCGATAAAGTATTGGAAGCCGTTGGCTGCAAAAACAACATTCTCATCGATTCATACCGCACCGCGTATTATAAAAGGTTGCAAAAATTAGGCATTGATAGCAGCTCGTTCAGCGAAACCTATAGTATGCCCACAGCGACTATAATGAACGCTGATAGTATTCTTGCAGGGCAAAAAACTGAAAGTCTTACTATACACATAAAAGCAACTGATAGTATTTTTAAACTCGATCGTTTGAATGTATGGGTGAATGAGGTGCCGTTATTTGGTATCAAAGGTTTCAATATTCGCAAGGAAGAGAGGAATGGCTTTGATACAAGCATTGCAATCAACTTATCCAATGGAGAAAATAAGATCGAAACTTCCGTAACAAACATAAATGGAATTGAAAGTTACCGCAAGCCGGTCGCCGTATTTTGATTTCATGGTTTTTGTAAGGTCTTTTATATCCTGCACACACCATTTAAGATCATGCGTGCTGTCGGCAAAATGATTGATACCAACACCTATGAAATATACTTTACCAGTCTTCTTTTCAGCCGGTTCATATTTTACCAACAAAGGCTTGCGGTAACTTTCAATTCCATTTACATTTGTAACGGAAGCCTCGATCTTATTTTCTCCATTTGACAAGTTGATCGTAATGCTTGTATCAACGTCATTCGTCTCTTCCTTGCGAATATTGAACCCTTTGATACCAAATAACGGTACTTCATTGATCCAAACATTAAAACGATCGAGTTTAAAAATACTATCGGTTGCTTTTATGTGTATAGTAAGACTTTCAGTTTTTTGTGTTGCAGGAATACTATCAGCGTTCATTATAGTTGTTGCAGGCATACTATAGGTTTCATTGAACGAGCTGCTATCAATGCTTAATTTTTGCAACCTTTTATAATACGCAGTGCGGTATGAATCGATGAGAATTTTGTTTTTGCAGCCAACTGCTTCCAATACTTTATCAGGCCGGTTATATTTTACATCCAGTTGTTCGAATGTCATTACCCCAAGATCTTTTGTAACATAATGTAATTTGCGTGTAGCCGACCCAGTTGCTTTATAATACCCGGAAGGAAGCACATACATATAATCTGTACTGCCGACCTGGAAAAAACTGTATTGCAATGAGTGTGTTTTTGCATCCCATATATTAATGCTATTGTCCGAAGCTGTTGTAATGATCTTTTCAGCATCCGGACTGTATGAGGGTAGTGAATAGGTATTAAATTCTCCTTTTAATGTTGTAATGAATTTTCCATCAATGGCAGACCAAAAACTGGCAGTACCACCGGGATTTGATGTCATTAATTCTTTCCCGTCCGGGGTAAACCCAACATAAAAAAATGGGTTAGGATCAGTTTTTATACCCGAAGCATTGGAATCGGTTTTGATATCAGAAAATATTTTTCCTGTTATCCCATCCATTAATATGATCGTGCCATCAAGGAATGCAAATGCTATCTTCTTATTATCATTGCTGATCGCTACCTGGGGGGATATACCATTCATAGCAAAGTCAGTAAAATATTTTTTATATACAGGCTCAGTAAAATGATGAAGC
>JANNBU010000337.1:0-3431 GCA_031385805.1 Ferruginibacter sp. | reverse complement strand
GTATTTCTTAACCCCAGCCTTAAGGCTGGGGTTAAGAAAGTGAAATCCTTTTCTGTGGGGCTTTAGCCCACTTTAACCGGACAGTAGTGACTTCAAACCTCAAACTATGAACTAGGAATGAGGCTTCCAATAAACTCCTCCATCGTCATTGCATCTTCCACATTAAACTCCCCGATCCTTGTGCGTCGTAATTCAGAAAGGTATCCGCCACAACCAAGTGCTGCACCAAAATCATTTGCAATACTACGTATATACGTCCCTGTTGAGCAGGTAATTTTAAAATAAACTAATGGAAGTTCAATATTGGTAATTTCAAACAACCTGATAAAGACTGCCCTCGGCTCAGGTTCAACTGCTTCTCCCCTTCTTGCAAGTTCATACAAGGCTGTGCCCTGTTTTTTGATAGCAGAATATATGGGAGGCACCTGTTGTATCTCCCCGGTAAATTTTGCCGTAGCCTGGTAAATTTGTTCGTGTGTTAACCCTGAAATATCTTTTTGTTGTTCAGGATTGCTTTCCTTATCAAAAGTTGGTGTAACAGCGCCCAGGGTAAAAGAACCTGTATATTCCTTTTCCTGCGCCATGTATTCATTTATTTTTTTGGTGAACTTACCGGTGCATATAATAAGGAGCCCTGTAGCCAAAGGATCTAATGTACCCGCATGACCAACTTTTTTTATGCGGATGCTGTTGCGAATTTTTCTTACGGCATCAAATGATGTCCAGTGAAGCGGCTTATCAATGAGTAAAACCTTTCCTGCTTCAAAGGTTGCTTTAACTTCATCGCTGACCTGTACTTGTGGCATACGGATTTCTTCAGAAGAACCTTCGTTAATTTTTTCCTTATGCTTTCGGTAGTATGAATCCTTGTGTGCCAAGTTGATGTTTTTAAAATGAGCATTCAATATTGAGCATTGGATATTGAATATTTATTTTTGCCCTCGGGTAGAAATATTCAATACTCAATATTCAATGCTCAATTTTTAATTATTAGTTTTTTATACTTAAATCGCTTGTCTTGTTTTAAGCTCCAGGTATTTATTTACTGTATTTACAGTAAGGTTTTCCGGTGCGGTTAGGATTGAAAGTATCCCATATTTCTGAAGTTCCTTTACGATCAGTTTTTTTTCAAAGATAAATTTATCGGCAATGGTCTTTACATATACATCATCCAGGTTCAGTGCATCGGCATGCGATAAACTACTTAGTTCAGTATTCTCAAAGAACACAACCAACAACAAATGGTGTTTGGCAATAGAGCGCAGGTAATTCATCTGCCTGCGCAAACCATTCAGTGATTCAAAATTTGTATACAGGATTAGCAGGCTGCGTTGCTTTATCTTACTCCTCACCTGCATATACAGCATTTCAAAATCGCTTTCCAGGAATGCTGTCTGCTGTTTGTATAAAGATTCCAGGATATTTCCCCGTTGTATCGGTTTCCGGTCTGCTGCAATAACAGCTCCCATCCTGTCGGCAAATGTTATCAGCCCGATCTTATCCTGTTTCTGCAGGCAAACATTACTCAGCACAAGCGTGCTGTTTATGGCATAATCAAGCAAGGTTAAATTATTGAAAGGCATTTTCATCAACCGGCCTTTATCAATGATACAAAATACCTGTTGCGATTTTTCATCTACATAATTGTTAACCATCAGCACTCCTTTGCGTGCAGTGGCTTTCCAGTTCAGTGTGCGAACATCATCGCCGGTAACATAATCCTTTATCTGTTCAAATTCCATACTCTGCCCGATCTTTCTCATTCGTTTGCTCCCATGTTCAGTGATCAATGCTGTCTGAGAAATAAGCTGGTACTTTTTCAGTTGCATAAAAGATGGATAAACAGACACATCTCTTCCGGTTGCAGCAGTGAAGCGGCGGATGAGCAGACCTAACCCCGAGTTGACATATAAACGTGTATCACCAAAATTATAAACACCTCTTTCCACCGGGGTAATTGTATAATTTATTTTATGTTCCTGTCTTGCTGCAAAATATCTTTCCAGGCTAAAGTTGCGTGTTTGAAATTGTTCAGGTAATTCATCAATGATCTCCATTCTCAAGGGATAGTTCATTCTATTGGAAACTTGCAATACAACCATGTTTTCATCTCCATTACTTAAACGATCGCTGATGATCCTTTTCACCCTTGGTTCTTTGCCAATAAAAAATAAAAAAATGTAATCGGCTGCCACCAGGAACAGGAATACAAAAAAAAGTATCCGTATAAAAGGATAAAGTGATGGAATGAAAAATGAAAGTATAAAAAGAAGTACACAGGCTCCCATCCCAAGATAAAATCTTTGGGAGAGGAATAAATCGCCGATGTATTTTTTTATAATGCGCATTTTCTAAAGTTTAAAGTTCATAGTTCATAGTTTGAGTACTTTAATTTCGAACTATGAACTATAAACTCAGAACTATCTTGGAACTTCAACTGCTTTTAAAATATTTTCAATCAGGTCATCGGGACTGATACCTTCCATTTCTTTTTCCGGGGTTAACATGATCCGGTGACGAAGTACGTGGGGAGCCATTTCTTTAATGTCTTCAGGAATTACAAAATCACGTCCCTTTATTGCGGCAGATGCTTTGGCAGATTTTAATAACGCCAGTGATGCCCTTGTTGAAGCTCCGAGGAATAAAGAAGGATTATTCCTTGTTTCACTCACAATGGTTGCTATATAACCGATCAGTTTAGGTTCAACCATTACCTGTTGTACGATACTCCTGAAATGCCTGATGGCATCGGGTGATAATATTTTATTTACATCCTGCAATATTTCATTTTGTGTTTTTCCCTGTTGGTTTTGCAGGATGATAATTTCATCCTGGAGACTGGGATAATTAACTTCCACTTTAAAAAGGAACCGATCCAATTGTGCTTCGGGCAACCGGTATGTTCCCTCCTGCTCTATCGGGTTCTGGGTAGCCAGTACAATAAAAGGATATTCCATCATGTGCGTGTACCCGTCAACGGTAATTTGCCTTTCTTCCATCACTTCAAAAAGCGCAGCCTGCGTTTTTGCGGGCGCACGGTTTATCTCATCTATCAAAACGATATTGCTGAAAACAGGGCCCGGCTTGAAAATGAAAGCCGCATCTTTGGGATTAAAGATCGCAGTGCCCACCACATCACTCGGCATCAGGTCGGGTGTGAATTGCAGGCGGGAGAATTTGATATCAATGATCTTCGCCATTAATTTTGCGGCCAGCGTTTTGGCAACTCCCGGCACTCCTTCTATAAGAATATGGCCGTCGCATAAGATACCGATCAGCAGGAGATCTACTAATTGTTGCTGGCCTACTATTACTTTACGGATCTCTGTCCGGATGGTATCCAGCACCTGGTTCAGTTCGGAAACATGGTTACGTTGTTCAAATATATTCTCTTCCATTATTTTCTTTTTTTATAAAATTGCTGAATTTGC
>JANNBU010000286.1:0-9379 GCA_031385805.1 Ferruginibacter sp. | reverse complement strand
GATAATTGCGTGCCAGTTCTTTTGTTTTATCCAGGATCTTCAGTGCATGCAGGTAAAGTCCTTTGTTATAAAGGATACGGGCATAATCCAATTGTTCATGTAAATGGAGGTCGATGCTTTCTGTACTGTTTAGCAACCGAAGGCTTGCAAGTAATTCCTTATACAAATGTGCTTTGATATTCGCCAGTTGCGGTTTTTTGATCGAACTTAATTTTCTCAGCAAAACCGTTTCATCATATTCAGGAAGTTTGTCAATGGCATCAAACAATTCCACAATTTTCAGGTCTTTATTCCCCGAACTACGTGTAATAAAAAGTTTGAAGTTCCTTTTTTCGGACTTCTCAAGTGAATGGATCAGTTGAAATAATATATCGGTAGATCGGTTGGGCATCATTCATTAAAGCACAGCAAAATACTGGCGGGTGTTTTAATGGTATGGCTGATTTTATTAAGAAAATCAACACAATATGGTTTTAGTTATTTTATTGCCCTGTTATTTTTTACCAGGGATCATAAAATAGTTAAAAAGCAAGCAATCGTAGAAAAAAATAACAAGCAATCGTGAGAGTATAAATCCGGTTACGAATATACAGAAGAGTTTTTATATAGCAAACAATCTGTAAAGGCCGGGAACCTGCCTGACGGTAGGCAGAGGCGGAAAGACGTTTTGATGTGATTTCAATCTTTTCTAATTTTCCATCTTCCCGTCTTCGAAAGTAAATTTATAAAGCAGTTTTGTAACGGTATTTACAGGCTTAACAATTACTTCATAAACCCGTTGGACATCATTAATTATCTTTTACCAAACCCAATATCAGCAAGCATTACAAAGGATATCATTACTTTTTACCATAATAAAACAACAACAATTTGATTTTAATTACTTCCCTGGCCTGGTTATTTTCGTATCAGAGAATTAAAAAACAGGCAATCGCAGAAGAAGAACAACAGACAATCGTGAGAGATCATAAATCCCGGGACAATTAAACCGGCAACAACCAGACTAAAGATTTTTTTATATAGCAAGCAATCGTTAAGTCTCTCCGTTTCTACGGAGGGACTATTTTTTAACCCCGAAACTAAAATGTTTCTGGGTTAAATAACTGATGGTAATAATAATGACTGTCGTGATCACCTGGCTTATCAAAGCATTCCACAAAAATATCTCTACAAAAAGTTTCAGCAGCAGGTAATTGATAACGAGGCTGAAGGCAAAGCTGATAAAATAACGGAAAAGTTGTATTCTGCCCTTTAAATTAGACCCGGTAAAAACTACATATTTATTCAACAGGAAACCAACAGAGAAAGAAAAGCAAAATGACAGGAACAGGGCTGCAATGTGCGGCTTGAAAGCAAAGAATCCAAAATCAAAATCCTTTTCAGCAAAAATAAACAGGTAACCTACAAAATAAACAGTAAGGCCCAACACCGTATTCATACTACCACATGCCGCATACCTGAACGTTTGTATGGGCATGAGTTTTTGAAACGGCGGGTAAAAAAAATCGAGTACGGATGTAAATTTTTGTTTCATGTTTTATTTTGCCGGGAACCTGCCTGCCGGCAGGCAGGGGCGGGAAGACGTTTTTACAAATACATTTTATTATACCTTGCAAAGCCACTGAACCTCAAACCTCAAACCAACACCCCATACATCTCTTCCCTCATCGCCTTCACCCTTTCATCTGCCAGGTATTCATCGTAAGTCATCAGTTTATCGATCATTCCTCTTGGTGTAATTTCTATGATACGATTTGCAACTGTTTGCATGAACTGGTGATCATGTGTTGTAAATAAAATGATACTGTTATAAGCGATCATATTGTCATTGAAAGAAATGATACTTTCCAGGTCAAGATGGTTGGTTGGTTCATCCAATATTAAAACGTTTGGATTCTGCAACATCATTTTACTGATCATGCAACGTACTTTTTCCCCTCCGCTAAGTACATTTGTCTTCTTTAATATCTCATCTCCACTGAACAGCATTTTCCCCAGGAAGCCACGTAAAAAATCCTCATCCACATCCTTGGTTGTTGGCGGTACATACTGGCGTAACCAATCCATTAAATTAAGTGTACTGCCGGTAAAGTATTCAGTATTATCATTGGGCAAATAAGCCGTGGTTACTGTGGTTCCCCATTCGTAAGAACCGCCATCAGCCTTTACTTTACCACTGATAACTTCAAAGAAAGTTGTCAGTGCAATAGGATCACGACTGATAAATGCGATCTTATCTCCTTTTTGAATATCAAATTTTATTTTACTGAAGATCGTTTTCCCATCACTTGATTTAGCCAGGTTATCTACCTTTAAAATTTCATTACCCACTTCCCTGTCCTGCTTAAAAATAATACCTGGATATTTCCTGTTACTTGCAGTGATATCTTCAAACACTAACTTATCCAATGCTTTTTTACGCGAAGTAGCTTGTTTTGATTTGGATGCATTGGCGCTAAACCGTGCAATGAATTCCAACAGGTCTTTCTTCTTGTCTTCCATCTTCTTGTTCTTATCAGAAGCCTGCCTGGCAGCCAATTGAGAACTTTCATACCAGAATGTATAATTGCCGGTATAAACTTTAATTTTCTGTTTATCAACATCCGCTACATGCGTACAAACTGCATCTAAAAAGTGACGATCGTGACTAACAACCAAAACAATATTCTCATAATCGGCTAAGAAATTTTCTAACCAACTGATCGTTTCCACGTCGAGGTTATTCGTAGGCTCATCCAATAATAATATATCAGGATTGCCGAACAATGCCTGTGCCAGCAATACCCTCACTTTAAGGTTGGCGCTGATGTCTTTCATTAAAACCTGGTGCAATTCATCTTTTACACCCAGTTCACTTAAAAAAGTTGCTGCATCGCTTTCAGCCGTGTAACCACCCATTTCACCAAATTCATGTTCAAGTTCACCTGCTTTCAATCCATCGGCTTCTGTAAAATCTGCTTTTGCATAAATGGCATCTCTTTCATGCATCACTTTCCACATTTTTTTGTGGCCCATCATAACCGTATTCAAAACAGTTTCTTCATCAAAAGCGAATTGGTTTTGATTTAAAACGGCCATCCTTTCACCGGGCGTGATATCAATGGTCCCTTTATTGGGTTCTATCTCACCACTGATGATCTTTAAAAAAGTGGATTTGCCTGCACCGTTGGCGCCGATCACACCATAGCAATTTCCCTTGGTAAAATTGATGTTTACTTCGTCGAACAAGACCCGCTTTCCATAAGCCAGGGTTATATTATTTGCACTTATCATAATTATTAAAAAGTGCGCAAAGGTAATTGAATATCGAACAAGGAACAAGGAAAATTGAATGAAGATTGGAATTACCACTTCTACATTTGAAATTCCCCGCCTGAATGATTAGTCGGGCAGGCTTGTTCCTTGCCTGCCGGCAAAGGCAGCTTCGATATTTCTATCGGAGCTATCTTCTTTTATAATGAATATGCCAGCCACTGGTCCAGGTAATCCCGGCATCTTTGGTTGATTCCCATTCCCAGTCAAAACTGTCTTTGGATATATTATGAAAAACCATCCGGTAAACCAGCTCTTTCCCATTAGGCAATTTACTTGGCTCGGTTTTTAATGTCATTACAGCATCTTCAAATTTTCCGGTCAGGTAGATAAAACCTCCCTGGTTATCTATCCATGTTTGTTGCCATAATTTTAGCTGAGGATTATACATGCTCCAGCTTTTGCCCGAATAAGCGATCTTTTTACTCTCAAAATTTTCCTGCACGGCACAGCCATCCATTACTTTGTAAATGGTATTTGTTCCGGTTAATGTATCAGCAGAATAAAGATCCCAGTTGCCAACCCAAAAATCAAATTGGGCGGCTTCAGGAGCAGTACAAGGCTTTTGATTATTTTGTGCAGAAGATTGTAAACATGTTACAGAAATTAGAATAATAAGTAATAAATCCTTCATGGCTATGAGTTTTGGTTATGCATTTACTAAAGTTAGCCAGATTAAATTGGCAACTCTCTCCACCTGTAATGCTTATCCCCCGTTTAAATAAGAAGACAATTTTAAACATTACTGCAAGTTTTATATACTGGAAATCAACTACAAATTGCAACATTTGTGGAAAGCCCGATGATATCATGATGGAGCCAAACCCAATTATTAATGATGAATTAAGTACATTTGCTGGCATCGAAATCTGAATATGTCCATTTTACACATCTTACAGGGAAAAACAATAGAAAGTCTTGAGGTACTGTACGAACGATCTTTTACCGAAAATGATTTCCAGGTTAACCAAACCAAGCCCGAATTTGAGGGTGATTATACCATCGTTCTGTTCTCCTTAATAAAAAGTCTAAAGTTATCACCCGATACCATTGGTAACCAGTTGGGAGAACATCTTACCAAAAATAATCCGCAACTATTTACCGGTTTCAATATCATAAAAGGTTTTCTTAACCTTTCTGTTGCAAATGAGTTCTGGTTGGAACTGTTGCAAAAGAATTATGCAGATATCTGTTACGGCAAACAACCCATGAACGGCAAAAAAGTGATGGTGGAATATTCCTCTCCTAATACCAATAAGCCGCTTCACCTGGGTCATTTGCGAAATAATTTTTTGGGATGGAGTGTGGCTGAAATTTTAAAAGCCAATGGCTATGAAGTTTATAAAAGTTGTATCGTAAATGACCGGGGTATTCATATTTGTAAAAGTATGATCGCCTGGCAGTTGTTTGCTAATGGAGCAACGCCACAATCAACCAATACCAAGGGTGATCATTTTGTGGGCAAATATTATGTAAAATTCAATGATGAATATAAAAGACAGGTAAAAGAACTTACCGAAAAAGGAATTGCTGAAGCAGAAGCAGAAAAGACCGCTCCAATTATGCTGGCAACACAACAGATGCTGCAGGATTGGGAAGCTGGTAAGCCCGAAGTAATGGAATTATGGAAAACAATGAATAGCTGGGTTTATGAAGGATTTGATGTTACTTATAAGAACATAGGAAGCGATTTTGATAAAACTTATTACGAAAGCAACACTTATCTCCTCGGAAAAAAAATCGTAGAAGAAGGCCTTTTAAAAAATGTATTTGAAAAAGAAGCGGATGGCAGCGTATGGATAGACCTTACCAATGATGGCCTGGATAGAAAGATCGTTCAGCGTAAAGACGGAACATCGGTTTACATAACACAGGATATTGGTTTGGCGCAACAGAAATATGAAGAATATAAAATTGATCAAAGTATTTACGTGATCGGCGACGAACAGAATTATCACATGAAAGTGTTGAAACTGATAGCCGAAAAATTACAACTTCCCAATGCAGAAAATATTTATCACTTAAGTTATGGCATGGTGGAATTGCCATCGGGTAAAATGAAAAGCCGGGAAGGCACTGTGGTTGATGCCGATGATATGGTTGATGAAATGATCGCCACAGCAAAACATCATACAGAAGCACTTGGTAAGGTGAAAGATTTTACTGCTGACGAACTGGAATTGCTTTACAAAACAATTGGCATGGGCGCCATGAAGTTTTATTTGTTAAGGGTTGATCCAAAGAAAAAAATGATATTCAATCCCGAAGAATCCATAGATTTTCATGGATTTACCGGTCCTTTTGTTCAATATACTTATGCGAGGATAAAAAGTATTTTGCGGAAAGAGCCATCAGATGAAAGCATTTCAACTGGAACTGACCTGTTGAAATTAGAAAAGGACATATTGATAACACTTGAGCAATACCCGGCCATTATATTGCAGGCAGCAAAGGAATTGAATCCTTCTGCCATTGCAAATTATGTTTTCCATGTTGCCAAAATTTTTAATTCATTTTATGCAGAGCATTCAATTGCAAATGCAGAAAGCGGGTCAAAAAAACAATTGCGGCTTAAACTGGCAATAATGGTATCCAATGTTTTGAAGAACGGAATGCGTTTACTCGGGACCGATGTTCCGGAAAGAATGTAATAATTAATTACAGATCGAATCAATAATAATGAAAACAAAAGTTACAAAAATCGGCGTTTTATGCAGCGGTGGCGACAGCCCGGGAATGAATGCAGGCATACGTGCAGTGGTACGTACCGGCATATACCATGGATTGGAAGTATATGGTATAATGCGTGGTTACAGTGGAATGGTGGAAGATGATATTGTGAAAATGGAAAGCAGGAGCGTTGCCAATATCATTCAACGGGGAGGAACTATTTTAAAGACAGCACGCTGCAAGGAATTCTTTACTTATGAAGGAAGAAAGAAAGCTTATGAGAACCTGAAAAAAAGAGAGATCGACGGACTGGTGATATTAGGTGGAGATGGTAGTTTCAGAGGCGCACAGATATTCAGCAATGAATTTGACATACCCTGTATCGGCCTTCCGGGAACCATTGATAAAGATATTGCCGGAACAGATTTTACCATTGGTTTTGATACCGCTGTTAATACGGCTGTTGAAGCCATTGACAAGATCCGTGATACTGCGGATGCCCATGACCGTTTGTTCATCATAGAAGTAATGGGAAGGGATGCCGGTTATATTGCACTTCATAGCGGCATTTCCACGGGTGCAGAAAATATCCTCATCCCGGAAAAGAAAACAGATTTTGATGGTATCATTGAATCACTCCAGGAAAAAGAAAAAAGAAAAAAATTGGTAAACCTGATCGTAGTGGCCGAGGGTGATGAATTTGGCGGAGCCGAACTGGCAAAAATGATCAAGGAACGTATGCCATTGCTGGAGACAAGACTTTGTATCCTTGGTCATATTCAACGAGGCGGCTCTCCTACCTGTTTCGACAGGCTGATAGCAAGCCGTATGGGTTATTCCGCCGTTGAATGTTTGATAGAGGGAAGACACAATGTATTTGTAGGAATTGTAAATAATAAGATGCATTATATCCCTTTGAATGAAGCGGTGAAAAAGAAACAACGTATCAGTGAGGAGTGGATGAAGATCGTGAGGATATTGGCAACGTAAAAAATGCCGATACAGGATACGGGATACCAGATACAGGATACAATTTTGAACTTTGAGACATATCCAGATCTCTCAAATAGTGGATATCCGGTATCCGGCATCTTGTATCCCGTATCCAAAATAAAAAAACTAACAAACAGCATAAATAAAAACAATGAGCAAAAACATCAGCAAATACCTGCACCAGGAGATGGACAAGGAAGCGGGCAAAGCGCATTCACAAAAAAGAACAAAGATCGTAGCTACCGTTGGGCCAGCCTGTGATACTTATGAAGGTTTACTGGCATTGGTAAAAGCGGGTGTAAATGTTTTCCGGTTGAATTTTTCTCATGGCACTCATGAAGACAAAAAAAATGTGATCGATAATATATGGAAGATCATTAAGAATGAACCTTATAATATTTCAATACTCGCTGATCTGCAGGGACCAAAATTACGGGTAGGCGACCTGGCGAACGGAAGTATTGAATTAAAAGAAGGAGATGAATTTATTTTTACAACAGAAAAAACATTGGGTACTAAGGCTAAGATCTATGTTTCTTATCCAAACCTGAGCAAAGATGTAAAACCCGGTGAAAGGATTTTTTTGGATGATGGCAAAATGGAATTGAAAGTTCAAAAGATATTGAATCCGAAAGAGGTAATGATGAGTGTAACTTTGGGAGGAACCCTGCTTCCGAGAAAAGGGGTAAACCTTCCCGATAGTGAACTTACAATGGATTCACTCACAGAAAAAGACCGCAAAGACCTTGAGTTCATCTTTACACAAAAAATTGACTGGCTGGCACTTTCATTTGTTCGCAAAGCTGTTGACATCATTGAATTAAAGAAGATCATAAAAGACAATAACAGTAAACTAAAGGTTATTGCAAAAATAGAAATGCCCGAAGCATTAAAAAACCTGCGGGATATTATTGTTGAAAGCGATGGCATCATGGTTGCCCGTGGAGACCTTGGTGTAGAAATTCCGGTAGAACAGGTTCCTGTGATACAGAAAGATATCATCCGCAAATGCATGCACAGGGCCAAACCTGTAATTGTAGCTACACAAATGATGGAGAGTATGATAGACCGCACAAAGCCCAACAGGAGTGAAGTAAGTGATGTGGCTAATGCTGTTTTGGAAGGTGCAGATGCAGTAATGCTGAGTGGTGAAACCGCTACAGGAAACTATCCCACATTAGTAGTGGAAACCATGAGTAAAATAATCATGGAAGTGGAAAGAACAGTATATGATTACAATAAAGAAGACATGCTGGCGCCACAGCCGCACTCTCCTTCTTTCCTGAGTGATGCAATATGCTACACTGCCTGTAAGCTGGCAAAAGATTCCGAAGCAACTGCCCTGGTAGGAATGACACAAAGCGGGTATACTGCGTTTATGCTTAGTAGTTACAGGCCAAAATGTCCATTGTATATTTTTAGTAAAGAACGTACACTGATCAGCCAGCTGAGTTTAAGCTGGGGGGTAAGGGCATTTTATTATGCAGAGGAAGAAAGCCTGGATGACATCATCTTTGACCAGATAAATATCCTGAAGGAAAGAGGGTTCTTACAAAAAGGTGATGTGGTGATCAATACAGGAAGTACACCGGTAGAGTCGCATTTACCAACGAATATGGTGAAGATAACGAGGGTGGATTAAAAGGTTTAAAAGTTTAAGGGTTTAAAGGTTGCTTATATAACCTTTAAACCCTTAAACTTTTAAACGACTTAAACGATTTCTAATTATGCCAGCTACAAATAATAATCGCCGCAATAATATTCCCCAGCAAAGTATATCCTCCGTTGATCCAATATAATCCTGCAGGTCTTTTTTCATACAAGTAAGAGATACTGATAGCCGCAGTTCCAAAGAAAAACCCGGTGATTGCTCCCAGTTTTACGCCGCCCATCCAGCCACTTATTTCAGGCATCCGCTCACGCAGGATAGCAATACCAAGTGCTGTTATGAACATCCATACAAACGACATAAGCATAAGTAACCCCATCCCTTTTTTTGCATTGGGATCACTGGCATCTACCTTAGTGTACTCGATCCATTTGGGTGCAAATAATATTTTTGAATACCACAATGCGCCCAGCGCAAAATATCCCAACGCCCCGCAAAACACGGCGATCCAGTTAATTGTTTCGAAAAATTCTGTGTTCATGGTTTGGTTGTTTAGGTTAATGATCGTGAAATATACAAATTGTTTGGTTGGAATGCAAGTAGACAGTTTATTAGTTTATAGTTCATAGTTTGGTCTTTGATAATTGAATTATCTTTAAAAATGGTAGTTTCAACTATGAACTATGAACTATGAACTATGAACTATGAACTATGAACTATGAACTATTCAGTTATAAAACATCAAACCAAACCTTCTTCCCATCATCCCAGTTACCATTGTAATTGATCGTTAAC
>JANNBU010000275.1:0-10858 GCA_031385805.1 Ferruginibacter sp. | reverse complement strand
CTTTTTTAACCTTATCTATTCACTGAACTTTCAACAATATAAGTTGAAGAATTACCCGAATATTTTTAAAGATATTTCCAATGGTACTTCAACCAATGTTAGTTTGAAGGTTACTTTGTTTTATCATTACCGGAAACGGTTATACGCCCGTAAGTTGCCTGCGGGCCTTCGGTCATGCGTAACTCAAAATCTATCGTATCATTATATACTGCTGTTTCTATCGGGTCTATCCTGAAAAAAAGATATCCGTCATCCTGATACAAACTTCCAACATCCCCACCTTCTGCAGTCAGTTGTTTTCCCAGGCGTTTATTCAGCAACTCCAGGTTATAGATATCACCTTTATTAATTCCGAGAAAGAGATTTAAAACCGAATCGGAATATTTCGTATTCCCTGTCCAGTCAATATTCCCAAAATAATATTTTCTTCCTTCACTTACTTTGATGTCGATGTTCACATTTCCTTTTACATTATACATAGTCGTATCTGCAAGGATCTCTGCATCCCTGTAACCCTGGGCATTGTAATAGCCAAGTACGCTTTGTTTGTCTTCGTTGTATTTTTTGTAATTGAATTTGGCGCCGCTAAATCCTTTTACCCTAAAATATGGATCTATATAATCCCTTGTTTTGGTAATAGATAAATAATCAACATCCTTCAAATATTGCCTGAATGATTTACCTTTTGCCGTATCCCCGTAAGGACTTACAATTTTATCCGGGAACAAAGTGATCCTTGTCATTTCCTTTGTTCCTTTCATTTGTTTTTTCAATTTCAAATCGGTCACCGTTTCGTTCCCGGTAAAATTGATGGAATTTACTTTTACCTTATTCCCCTTTTGAATGTTGAAGGTTAAAGTAACGCCGTTGTTTTCACCTGATACAGGTAATTCGATCATATCAACAGATACATTTAAATAACCTTTGTCACCATAGAATTTTTTGATCGCTTCAACAGCGCTCAGTTTCATATTTTCGGTAAGAACCTTGTCTTTCGATAAACCAACTTTTCCTTCCAGGTCATCTTTTTCTCCTTTCTTAATACCTGCAAACTTAAAATCGAGTAGCCTGGGCCTTTCCACAATTTGCATTTCAAGGAATAAATTACTGCCTTCCATTTTGGTAATAAAGATCTGTACATCTGCTACCAGGCTTTGTCTCCAGAGTTTGGTGATGGCTTTGCCAAAGGCATCGGTACCGGGTATTTGAATTTTATCCCCTACAGCAATCCCTGATATTGATATGAGTAAATTCTGATCAAAAGCTTTAGAACCTGTTACGGTAATTTCTGCGATGGTATATTCCTTTGGTATTTTGGAATTGAATATTTCCTGCAGGGCAGGATTTACAGATACTGCGGAGCTATCGGGAATTTGTGCATAAACGTGCTGACTTGTCAAAAATAAAACTGCAATCAAAAAAATGTTCTGGTAAATCCTGTGCATCAATTGGTTTTTTACGTGCGGCAAATTAAGCCCATTAATGAAAACTATTTGTTAAATGAAAGGTATCTACTGCCCTGAATTACAAAACAGTAATAGTTTTCATCCTAAAACCTGTTGTCAGACCACTTAAAGTAGCCAGGCAATTGGTTCATCTTATTCCGGTGTTATGTTTTAACCTGTTCGCCTGTTTTTCCAAATCTTCTTTCCCTTTGTTGAAAATCCAATATTGCCTCATATAGATTTTCTTTTCTGAAATCGGGCCAGCGTGTGTCTGTAAAATATAATTCGGCGTAGGCTAACTGGTATAATAAAAAATTGCTGATCCTGTATTCACCACTCGTTCTGATCATGAGTTCGGGATCAGGAAAATTACTGGTACTCAAATATTGTTGTAATGTGTTTTGTGTGATTTCATCTGGCAATACTTTCCCTTCCTTAACATCCTTTGCGATATGCTGCACCGCATTTACCAGTTCCCAGCGGCTGCTGTAACTCAGTGCCATTACCAGGTTGAGCCCGGTATTGGAAGCTGTATCTGCCAGGGCTTCGGAAAGTTCCTGCCGGGCATTTTCGGGAAGCATTTTAATATCGCCGATTACATGAAGCCTGATATTATTCTTATTAAGTGTGGGAACTTCTTTGCGAATGGTATCTATCAATAAGGCCATTAAACCTGTTACCTCATATTCGGGCCTGTCCCAGTTTTCGGTACTAAAAGCATATAATGTCAGGTACTTGATACCCAGTTCTGCTGCGCCTTCAACGATATTACGCACACTTTCCACGCCATGTAAATGACCAAAAAGGCGGTCTTCACCTTTTTCCTGTGCCCAACGCCCGTTACCATCCATGATGATGGCTATATGGCTTGGCAATCTGTCGAAATCTATTTTTTCTTTTAAGGTCATTGAATGATGTACTATATGCTATCGGGCATGCGCCTGATTTTGGGCTGCAAAAGTAACAAAATTTAACAGAATACCTTAATTCAGCAGGGGTTATAATTTAGCGCTGTGCTATTAGTTTTTAAAACCAGTTTAATACTACGCCTTCGACAAGCTCAGGCTGACAGCTTTCTGTCATGTTGATCCCGCCCGAGGCGGGAGAAATATAGACAGAAAGCGGGTTTAATCTATTTTAATTGCAAAAAAATTATAATTTAATTAGCTTACCGTTGTACAGTTTGCTATCAATAAGCATCCTGTACAGGTAGATGCCGGCTGGTTGAAGTGAAAGATCTGCCTGGTTGGTATTTTTAGATTGGAACACGATCCTTCCTGGGACATTCATAATAACAATTTCTTCGGCATATTGCCTGACACCATTCACAGCGATATAGAATATGCCTGTGGAAGGGTTTGGAAATATTGTCAATGAAAGATCTGCAACAGGAATTGGGGCGCCATTTGCACACGCTTCTTTCGCCGTATAATATCCTGTTGCATCAGCGATCCTTTTGGATACACTGCAGTTTGATCCCGAAAATAATGTGACCATTGCATTCGGGGAAACATAATCGGGCAGGTCAATTTCCTTTTCATTGCCATAATACATCCAGCGACCGCCATCATAGACTTCCCATTTGAGTTCGGTACCTGCATTGGAAACAGCAGATAAATGTGTTAAGCAATTGCCGCCATTTCCATTAACGGATATCTTAAAATCGATCGTTGTACATCCTTTTCTACTGCCATATACAAGCATATTATTTATGTTGGCAAAACAGAGATCATACTGTTCCATTTTAAATACCTGCCAGAAAGCATCAGTTTGATTCGCTGGTATGTCAATATAAAATAAAGCAGAATCATTTGTAGAAACCAGTTGGGGTTCTACCCTGTTTCCATAACTGTCTTTAAAAATAAATGCTGTACTGATCTCTGTAACAGAAGCAAAACCAAATCCTCCGGCATTTGAATTGTTGATGCTGAAATAAACTTTTCCTAATCCCTGGGGCACATAAAAAAATCCGGGCAGGCTTTTAAGATCTGCACGGTAGTTTTCAGTTTTATTTCCCAGGAAAGCGCTGTTCTTATAAAAATAATTTCCATTACAGTTGATGACAAGGTCGGCTGAAGATTGATACTTTGATACAACTGATAATTTATAGGTTCCCGCATGTGGAAGGTTGATCGTTATTGTTCCTGCAGGTGCAGTTGAGTTCAATGAAATATCTTTTATGATCTCTAATCCTTTATCTGCTGCTTCTGCCGTAAAATTGATGTATCCCTTTCCTGCCATATTAAACCGGGGAACATAATCGATCGTAAAATTTCCGGCAGTTGCTGCACTGATATAAAACTCAGCCCGGTTCGGGTATTGTGCTCCGTTCGTATAACCAATTTTTACTGTGATCTTCCCTGCGGGAATAATATTAGCGTTATTGATCTTATTTGTGATAAAAGATGCATCCACCAAGTTATATGCTGAAATGACTGCTAAACTGTTGCTAAGATCATTGATATAGTCTGAATCTATTTCGTCATTGGTAATTAACGGCAATGTTCCATTATTGTAAGCGGTACCATTGTTTACATTATAAGCGATATAAAAAGGATCTGTTGTTGTATACCTGCTGGCAATATCTGTAATAATAAAATAGCTGTTTACTAATTGCAACTTATTTATTTTGGCTAAGTAAATACAAAGGGTAGCCGCTTTTTCAGCTTTGGCAATATTACTGCGCTGATCAAAAAGCCAGTCATAATACAATACCATATAATGCAGGTATGCTTTTAATTCCCTTACCCTTTGTTTTATCAATTCAGTTGATTGTTGTGTTTGGATAACCGCAACATTCAGCAGTTGAAGGTATAAAGGGATCTTGTATTTATTATCCTGGATAAAATCGCCGGTGGTAATGGTATTATCATCAGACCATTGATGAAGCAATTTATTTATCGTACCGGCGGCAGACCCAAACATATTGGTACAAAAATCATTTAATGAACTGTCAACATCGTTTAAGCTGACTAAGTTTTTATTAGCGGCCCATAAAAAAGGAAGGCTTGTAAATTTTGCGGGTGAAGCCTCCCATAAAATACCCTGGCTGTTCTTTTCTTTCAGGCGCTGTAAAGTATTTTTCAGGTCACTCAGGTAAAACATCGGTGTTTCACCACCCCATTGCGGAATATTCATGTACTGGTATTCCGAAATATTATTTGACCGGTTGTACCAGCGGTTCAGCAAACCTTTTGCACTGCTTTCATTTTGAAATGCTGTTGGCACAACCTGTATATCTATATTACTATTGACAGGAATATTTGATGACGGCACGTCTGCATGACTTGAATATGCATACAACTGCAAGTGTTTTCCCGGATATGTACTAGTTATTTTTTGTGCAGTGAAATTTGCCAGGGTAAAATTTTGATCACTTTCATTTCCATAATCGTTGTTGCTGCAACCGGAATTGTCTTTGGAATTACCCCATTGAGATCCATCCGGAACTTCGATTCCAATACGACCATTATTGAAATCGAAATTCCTGTAATGATCTGCATACAATGGTTGGTTTCCGTAAATGATATTTTTAAAAGAAATATATTTTTGCTCGATCGTATTACTCCATAGCTGCATCGCCGCAGTGTTATTTACATCGGGCACCGATTGTGTTGTTGCGATCCTTGATCCATCAAAACAAGCCACATAACATGGATTGTTTTGAATGGTAGTGAAATAATCTCCTGTCATGATATCACCGCGATGCCCTGAAAATCTGTATCCACCCTGCATCCCGTTCCTTCTTTGATACAATGCCCAGTTGTGGCCGTTCTGCCCGTAATAAATATCCCATCCATAATCATTGTTATTGTCCATGACCCAGCGATTGTGCCCGCCACTGATGAACCAGCTTTTGTATTTGTAATTCGTTGTGTAGGATTTGTTGATGGATTTATACGGACTGTTTAAAACAGGTATGATCTGCCAGGTGGATCCCGGCTGATAAAACCTGAACCCTGCTTCTTCGAGGTACCTGTATAAGCCAAACACCAACCCGTTATCCTGTGCAGCAGTAAATTTTAAAAAAGAACTGCCATTACTTTCCACTTTGCACAACTGGTTATCGGTTATAGTAGAATCGTATATGAATATGATACCGGATACAGGAAGGGCAGCATATTCCTGTACGGAAAAATTAGTTCCTGCAACAGCATTACTTAAAAGTCCGGCAGCATCTTCTGCTGTAGATCTTAAGAGGCTTGATGAATTTACTGGGTAATAAATAGCCTGGGCCTTTGCATTGAAACAAAGTATCCCCGTTATTACCCATGTAATAAAAAAATTGCGACTGAACGCCATAGTTTGGTTATTTACCGTGAAAACTATGGTTTCATCACAGAATGAAACAGATTTTACAGGTTGTTATTCTTTGGAAAGAAACAAGGAAGCCCGGGGAGGTGCTATAAATATACAAATTTTTTTTGTAAAAGTACTATACGGACATCATTTTAGTTTGCTGTAGGACAACGATATGTACTGATATTAAATGAAAGTCCTATTTCAGCAATGATATATTGATCTCTTTGTTTGCTCCATCCGCGTTGACGGCCTTCCCTGCCCAATGGGCTATTCGGATCTAATCCAAACTCTATCGATCTGTCCTGCATTATTTTAGCCGTGGTAGGTAAACCCACTGCATCATTGGGAAAGCTATTAACATCACCGTTGAGACCGGTACCAGCATAAGTCGTACTTACATCATCAAGATAATCAGTAGTAGTAAACCGCTGGCAAATTTCAACCGACAAATTTACTTTTGGTGTTATATTGTATTTTATACCCACGCCAAATGGAATACAGATTGCCATTGTGCTGTAAGGTTTACGTCCTTTATATCCTGTATTTTGCCCTTCGGTACCCAATGGACGCAGAAATACTTTTTTTCCATTGAGGTAAGCATACGGATCGTAACTAAATATGCCCACGCCAAGTGTTACATAAGGAGTAAATCCATGATCGGGATCACCGGGAACGAATTTAAAAAAATTAAAATCGCCCTGTAAAGCCAGTTCCCAGATATTTGAATTAAAACTTAAGTTCCTTGTTTTCTGATAGTCATTCTTGCTGTAAGTATCGCTGAATCCAAGTTGTGCGTAATGAGCGGCAATACGTAATCCTACATAATTACCAAATTGCTTGCGGAAAAATATTCCAACAGCGGGTTTTACCCTGTTTAGAGATGCACGGGTATTAAGGTCGCCAAAATAATGAGCTGCTCCGGCGCTAATACCAAATTCTCCCTTTTGAACATATTCCAGGCTGGACTGTGATTTGGCAGATAGGGTAAGGATGGCTGCCAAAAAAACAATAAGTATTTGACGGTTCACGTGTATAAAATAATTTAATTGTTTGACTAAATATTCCGGATTAAGGTATCTATAAAATTATACCAAAGATGCAAAATAAAGAATTGTTTTTAAAACGCGTGCTTTTAGGTGTAAGCATGCCGGATATTAATTTTATTTAACATGCTCAATTGGCCTTTTGTACCCTCATGCCTGCACTCATGACATCGGGTAAAGGATCATCCCGCATGACCTGGCTGATCTTAAATTTATACTCACCTTTTTTTAAAGAATCTTGCTTAACCAATTTCCTTACTTCCCAAATATCATTCATCCCGGAGCCTTCCCAGCCGGTTGCATCATTGGCAAGGGTAAGGTTAATATTTTGAAAAAACATGGTATCTCCGGGCTGCTGTAAGCCTACATTCAACCATATATTATTGTATTTGTATGCATCGGTATGACGGAGCACTATATACATACTATAAGGAGAACCGGTATCTGTAATAATGAAAGATCCGCTTACCGCATAATTGTGCTGCCATTTATAATGTGGAATGGGGGTATTTTTTTCATACACATCTACCTGCCTGCATGAAATCAACAGGAAAGGAATTGCTATGATAACCAGGAAGGAACGCCTGGTGCCTGATTGAGAGATCATTGTTAAAAAATATTGCTTTTATTACAACACATTCAGTACCTGCTCTTTTGCCTTTTCAAGTTCATCTTTCATTTTTACAACACACTTTTGTATGTCTGCATCATAAGCCTTACTGCCGGTGGTATTAATTTCACGCCCGATCTCCTGCAAAACAAAAGAAAGTTTTTTTCCTTTTCCATCTTCCGGACCGTTCATGATATCATTAAAATATTCGCAATGCTGGCGCAATCTTATTTGTTCTTCATGAATATCTATCTTTTCCATGTAGTAAATAAGTTCCTGCTCCATGCGGTTGTTATCAATATTTTCCTTGCCCACATGTTCTTCGAGTAACTGGTGAATTTCATCCTTGATCCTTTTTTTCCTGTTTGGTTCCAGGGCAAGGATATGTTCTTCCTGTTCTTTTATATTTGCGATACGTTTCAGCAGGTCTTTTTCAAGTGAATTACCTTCTTCTATCCGATGGATAGTTAATTCCTTCAATGCACTTATCAATACTTCACTGAATTCTTTATAATCACCTTCATTCAACACATCATTTGTAGGAGTAACAACTTCGGGCAAACGCAATAATGCACTTAACACAGAATTGGTATCAATAGATAATTCGGTGGCGAGTCCCTGTATCTGGTTATAATATGCTTTTATCAGTTCAGTATTAATAACAACCGGTTTTGTAGTGCCGTTCTGTTTGATATTTACATAACAATCGATGGTACCACGTATCAATTGTTCCTGCAACAAATTGCGGATATCAAATTCATAAGGCCTTAATAACGGAGGTAGTTTAAGTTGCAATTCAAATTGTTTTCCATTGAGTGCTTTTATTTCTACCAAAAAAGTTTTATCGCCTACGGTTTGTTCTGCTCTTCCAAATCCGGTCATTGATTTTAACATGGGGCTGTTTTAATTGCATGCAAGATACTCGTTTATTGTTTTGTAATATAAACTATATGAAATGAAAATATTTACGCCCGGTATTTCTTTAACAAATATGTTTTTGAATTTCAACAACCGGTTTTTTAAAACTTTTGCCGGAAGATCCTGAAGAAAATAAAATAAAAAAAGCCCGACATTTGTAAGCCGGACTTTATTATATGGATGGGTTAGTAAGTACAGGGAAACAAATCCCTTACACAATATTAAAAAATATTTTTGCTAACCGGAAAATTTTTTTCAACTATTTTATTAACATTTTAATTTGGCTTGTGGATAAGGCGATCGTATTTTTCATATTAGTCAACAAGAAAAATGTTCCTTCCTTAAAGAAATCAACAACAGGAAAAAATTAAATAACGCTGAAACCATTGATTTTACAAATGTTTCAAGCGTACCGGGTTTTATAGGTTTTCATAAGTGATGATATTTATTTTATTTTTTCATTGAAAGATATGACTGAAATTTCCGGGCAAGCCGGAAGAAAAAAATTTTCACTGATCCTTCAAAATTTGCTTCAAACAAGCTGATATTTTAAAGAAATGTAAATAAAAGCAAACGATAGTACCTTTACCAAAAACAAATTTTATGCAATTCCCTTCCCCGGTATCTGTGCAATGGATCGCAGATTTTATCAATGCAAAAATCTCAGGAAACAAAAATGGCAATGCTACCGGTATCAATGAACTTCATAAAGTTGAAAAGGGAGACCTGGTTTTTGTTGACCATCCGAAATATTATGACAAGTGTATAAACAGCAATGCGTCTTTTATTATCATCAATAAAGAAACAACTGTTCCCGATGGCAAAGCATTGCTTGTTGTTGAAAATCCATTTGAAGCTTATTGCAAAATTGTAAATCACTTCAGGCCATTTACGCCTGCAACTAAAATGATAAGTGACAGTGCGGTGATCGGTGAAGGCAGCCATGTTTTTCCATCAGCATTTATCGGTCATCATGTAAGCATCGGAAAAAATTGTATCATTCATCCGCAGGTGAGTATTCTTGATCATACGATCATTGGCGATAATGTTGTTATACAATCCGGCACCGTTATTGGCAGCGATGCTTTTTATTACAATACAAAAAAAGACAGGCCTGTGTGGTATAAAAAAATGCCAAGTTGCGGCAGGGTGGTCATTGAAGATGATGTGGAGATCGGCGCCGGTTGTACTATCGACAGAGGTGTAAGCCATGATACCAAAATAGGAAGAGGAACCAAAATGGATAATTTAATTCACATTGGCCATGATACCGTTATTGGAAAGAATTGCCTGTTTGCTGCCAATGTAGTAATAGCAGGTGTAGTTACGATAGAAGATGGGGTTACATTGTGGGGACAGGTGATTGTAAATAAAACATTGACCATTGGAGAAAATGCTGTGCTTTTAGGCAGAACTGGTGTCGGCGGCGATCTGGAAGGTAATAAAACTTATTGGGGAGCGCCTGCCCAGGAAGCAGGTTTAGTAAAAAGAGAATTGATCTGGATAAAAAGAATACCTGAATTGTGGGAGAAAGTGATGGGAAAGAAAGGTTGAGGTTAAGGTTGAGAATATAAGCTATCTGTTACCCACTTAACCTTAGCCTTAGCCTTAGCCTAATTCACCATCGCTACATAATTATACGGTAACTGATCAGCAACTTTATCCCATGTCCAGTATTCGCTGATCGCAATATCGTTCTGTTCAAAATAATATCCATTCTGTTCTATAACGATCGACATGCCGGCAGCAAAATTTAATATCGAGAACTGGAAATCTTTTGACTCGGGTTTGTTCTCATTGATATAACCGGCAGCAGGTTTCTCCTTTGTAAAAATAATACCGATCTTATTTTGATTGGGTTTGATCTCTACTATTTGTGTGCTGTCATCTTTCTGATAATTCAAAGCGGCATAAATATTTTTCAATTTAAAAGCCGTGTCTTTATCCTGCTCCCTGTCTTTGTATGTTATCAGGAATTGAATTTCAAATCCTTCTTCTTTTAATTCTTTTTTATAAATGCTCCTCATAAAATGAAGGATGGAACCTTTGTATGCTTTCTGCCTTGATAGTTCCCAGTTATTTTTTTGTTCGTTATTTACTGCAGCCATTTCCTCAAACAAAGGATAACCGGTATAAAGGCTCACCTGTGTTTCATAAGCATGTGTAAAAGAATCGAGCGTGTATTTAATATTATAACCGAGCGCTTTATTCTCAATAAGCAATGGCTCTGTAGCCAATACCTTTAACCTGTTCTTCTTTTTGGAGAAATAAAACTTCAATACTTCCGGATTTTTAAGGCTACAGGAAGTGCTGTTGGCGGTTTTACCGATAAAATGGTCGGTAAAGAAGCTGCCGTATTTTTGCCAGCCATTTTTTACTTCAGAAGTAGATACGATTGCTACCGCTTCCAGTTCTTTTTCCTTGGGTTTCAATTCAAAAAACATATTCCTGTTATCGGCATCCGAAGAAGTGATCCGCTTGCTTTCGGTAGTATATCCTGAAAAGGTTACAACAAGATCATATCCACCGGCGGGAAGCTG
>JANNBU010000269.1:0-1812 GCA_031385805.1 Ferruginibacter sp. | reverse complement strand
TTATCAGGCTGTGCATTTTCATTGATACTTACTTCTACCCCGGTAAACATTTTTTGAACAGCCGCTGCCAGTTCTTTAACCTGGTAATTCCATTGGTTGCTGCCTGTGTTAATGATCAAAAAATCACCTCCGTCGTTTCTTTGTAAGGCCCAATCCATTGCCCTGGCCATGTCTTTAACATGGATCAATGGCCTCCAGGGTGTGCCATCACTTAATATGGTTATTTTTTTATCGGCAATGGCGCTTGCAACAAAATCATTTAATACCAGGTCAAGGCGCAAGCGGTCGCTGTAACCGCAGGCTGTTGCAAAACGCAGGCAGGTTATTTGAAAATCTTTATCTGCCAGGGGTTC
The DNA here is from genome assembly GCA_031385805.1 of Ferruginibacter sp. Classification (GTDB taxonomy): domain Bacteria; phylum Bacteroidota; class Bacteroidia; order Chitinophagales; family Chitinophagaceae; genus Ferruginibacter. The sequence goes on along the minus strand of JANNBU010000269.1, from coordinate 1,459 downwards.
TAATCCCTGCTCGGCATATACTTTTGATTTTGCATACGCCGTTAATGGATTTACTTCCGAGTTTTCCATACGGGGAGCTGTATCCGCAAATCCATATACACTGCAACTGCTTGCAAAAACAAAATGTTTTACACCCGATTGTTTTGCCTTTTTTGCAATGTTGACCGCTGCATTAAAATTAATATCCAGTGTGGCTTGTTCAAAAGCATTGCCCATGGGATCATTGGAAATTGCTGCCAGGTATATTACTCCATCAAAATCTTTTAATATGGATCCGTCAAAATTCCGTACATCTCCGTAATACTGTTTATTGAGTAAGGTATCGCCTACAATACCATTTGCAGTATAATCACGGATAAAATAGCCAATATCATATCCTGCGATAAATGAATCGGGTTGATGCTGCCTGAAATGTTTTGCTACCATCGGGCCTATATATCCTAAATTACCTATAACTAATATTTTCATTTTTGCTGATTATTGAAGTAGTATCCGGGTTTTTCTGTCATGCTGAGGTACGAAGCATCTCGAGAGATTCTTCCTTCGTCAGAATGACAATCATTATCACCAGTTTTTCCAGGGAGCTTTGTTATTATCCCATAATTCATTCAATTCAATTTTGTCCCGCAAAGCGTCCATGCATTTCCAGAATCCTTTATGCTTGTAGGCCACCAATTGCTTATCAGCGGTCAGATGTTCCAATGGTTCGTCTTCCCACATGATACTGCTCATATCTTTTTCCAGGTAATTAAAAACATCCGCTTTTAAAACAAAAAACCCCCCGTTTATCCATTGTGCATCCGCCTTTGCCTTTTCCCTGAATGAATTCACTATCCCATCCGGCCCCAGGTCCATTCCGCCAAAACGGGCATCAGGCTGTACGGATGTTACTGTTACAATTTTATTATTTTTTTTATGAAATTCATGCAGTTCACTAATATTCACATCAGACAATCCATCGCCATAAGTAAGCATAAAGTCTTCCTTACCGATATATTTTTTTACCTGCTGAAGCCTGCCGGCGGTTTTGGTATTTAATCCTGTTTCTACCAGGGTTACTTTAAAAGATTCTGAACGGGTGCCCAGTACCTGCATATTGTTGTTTTCAAGATCTATCTGGATATCTGAATTATGCAGAAAATAATTCATAAAGTATTCTTTGATCACATAGCCCTTGTAACCCAAACAAATGATAAAATCATTAAAGCCATAATAGCTATAGGATTTCATGATATGCCAAAGGATGGGCTTGCCACCAATTTCCACCATGGGTTTCGGACGTGTATCCGTTTCTTCACTTATCCTTGTTCCCAGGCCTCCTGCAAATATTACTACTTTCATTAATTACTTTATTAAATAGTTTTTAGAGCCTAATATCAATATTTTCGCAAAAATAGTTCATAAATTGTTCTCTTACATTAATTGACCATGCAGCAAATAAGAAAAAACAGCCTCAAAG
>JANNBU010000266.1:0-2278 GCA_031385805.1 Ferruginibacter sp. | reverse complement strand
ATATTTGCTGTCATAGTGCTCATTATCAGCAGTTCAAAAGATATTTGCACAATATTTTTCATGTAAATTGCGTTTTTAGTTCTTTAAATTCCACAGGCAAATAGTTTTATTAAGTTGTAAAAATAGCAGATTTCTTCAAATCACCAATTAAAAATATAATTTCTTGTTAAAAAAAACAAAAAATATTTTCAAATATACTGAAAACAAATCTTTTGCAAAGTTAAGAAGAAAACTATTTGCCTGTGGAATTTAAAGAACTAAAAACGCAATTTACATGAAAAATATTGTGCAAATATCTTTTGAACTGCTGATAATGAGCACTATGACAGCAAATATTTACAAAGTGATGCTTTGGAATTATTTTTTTTAATGTTGCTAAAGGCTTCACTAAAAGCTATTTCCTAACATTAAGCTTAAAATTATTTCAGTTTGATTGAAAGTATTTATATTCGCATCTCGTATAACCTCAATACAATAAATAAAGAAAACCTTTCGTTAATCAATTTGCAAAACGAATGAACATGCAAAAATTATTTTCAGGTAGAAATCTGATAATTGTGGCTATGGCAGCCCTATCTTTAAGTTCATGTGCCAAAAAGAAGAGTAAATCCAGTGTCACAGGTTGGAGTTATGATGACAAGAAAATGGGTAATTTCCACGTAGCTAAAGTTAAATATCCGAAAGCCGGTCCCGGTCTTGTATTCGTACAAGGTGGTTCATTCGTTATGGGTGCCAAGGAAGAGGATGTAATGGGTGACTGGAACAATGTACCCCGTCGTGTTACTGTACCTTCATTTTTTATAGATGAGACTGAAGTTGCCAATGTGCATTACAGGGAATACCTGTACTGGCTGGAGAACACTTTCAGCAATGACACAGCTATTATGAAAAAAAGCCTGCCCGATACACTTGTATGGAGGGAAGAGCTTGCCTACAACGAACCTTATGTTGAATATTATTTCAGGTATCCTTCCTATAATTATTACCCTGTAGTGGGTGTTACCTGGCAACAGGCACACGATTTTTGTATCTGGAGAACAGACCGTGTAAATGAATTAAAACTCGTTGAAAAAGGATTCCTTAAAAAAGACGCTATTAAAAGAGAAATGAAAGGAGCCGGCGCTGATGGTTCTTTTAATACAGATGCATATTTGATGAACCCTGAAATGATACAGGGAAGAAATAAGCCTAAAAAATCTGCTTTAAAAGATGTGAATGGCAAACCCCGCAGTACGGTGAGAATGGAGGATGGTGTACTTGGACAAGGTTATCGCCTTCCAACAGAAGCTGAGTGGGAATATGCTGCTTATGGCTTGCTTGACCAAAATCCAAGCCCACGCACAAAAGAAGGAAAGAGTGGTGAGGAATTACGTTCCAACCAGCAAATATATTCATGGAGTAAAAATCCAAACGGCCTCAGGGATAACCGCAGGGGAAGCTGGCAGGGTAAATTCTTAGCCAACTTCAAACGTGGAAGTGGCGATAACATGGGTATTGCAGGAGGTTTGAATGACCGTGCTGCCATTCCCGGAAATGTGAAATCATTTTATCCAAATGCTTTTGGCTTGTATAATATGAGCGGAAACGTTAGTGAGTGGGTAGGTGACGTTTACAGGCCAATGACTTCTGTAGATGGACAGGATTTTAACTATTTCCGTGGTAATAAATTCCAGAAATTTTATAAGAACAGTTCAGGTGAATATGAAAGGGATAGCATGGGACGTTTGAAAAAAACAGATATCTCTGATGAAGAAGTTAAGAACCGTTCAAATTACCAGCATAATAATGTGATCAATTATCTTGATGGTGATTCTGCCAGCCAGGTTTATTATGGTTATGGAATAACTTCTTTGATAAGCGATCAATCAAGGGTAATTAAGGGAGGTAGCTGGAATGACAGGCCTTATTGGTTGTCTCCGGGCTCTCGCCGCTTCATGGAAGAAAGCACCGGGGCAAGTACGGTAGGTTTCCGTTGTGCAGCAACTTATTTAGGCCCTCCTGAAGGACCGGGTTTCAAAGAAGGAAATATCTTTGGAAAGCGTAAACAGAATGCCCGCAAAAAGAAGAAATAAGTAAATAGCAAAATATTAAAAACCCTTCAGGCTTTCGTTTGAAGGGTTTTTTAATTTGTTTACTACCTGAATCACTAAATATTTTGCAAGTGCTTAATAAGCCCAACGGGCTATAACATGAATAACCAGGGGTAAAATCCCTGGAACAATACTTACCTGATTACAACCTAACCCCGGAGGGGTTGAATATAATTGCAATGATAAGT
>JANNBU010000257.1:0-3031 GCA_031385805.1 Ferruginibacter sp. | reverse complement strand
AATAATTTATATATTTGCCGCATCAATATGTTTAATCAATGTCGAAATATATCTACGAATATATAATTGGACGGATTTTAACATGCACTATTGGAGTAATTATAAAAGCTAAACTCAACCGAACAATTCCATCTATCAAGCTGGATATTACGGTCAAAGTTTACCACCATTTCAGTGCAAAGTTTACCACTCATTATTGTCTGTTGTAGCGGATGTAATTTAGTTGTTTTTCTTTTGTCTGAGTGAATCCCCTTTCAATTCTATTTTATTTGCATTAGCTGTCATTCTGTCGCATATCGCATCGGCCAGCGTGGGTTCATTGATGTATTCGTACCATTTATTAACCGGCAACTGAGATGTTACAATTGTAGCTCCTTTTGCAAACCTATCTTCCAGAATTTGCAGCAATGTTAAGCGCATATCATGAGTGAGGGGTTGCAAACCAAAGTCGTCCAATATTAGTAAGGGGGTTTTTGCAATCATATTAATCCATCGGATGTAGGTACCATCTAATCGGGCTGCGGCCAATGCTTCAATAAAGCGGTTCATAGAATAATACAGTGTCCGGTGGCCAAGTAAACATGCGTTTCTTCCCATTGCACAAGCAAGGTAACTTTTGCCACATCCGGTAGAGCCTGTAATAAGCAGGTTTTCCGACTTCTCAATAAAGCTTCCGTCCGTTAACATGGCCAGTATTTCTTTAGTAATGCCCCGTCCTGGTGTACAGTTAATTTGTTCCGGCGTTGCATGGTACCGAAGTTTGGAGAGCCGTAAATAAAGTTGCGTTCGTTGATACTCCCTGTAACCTGCTTCTGCTTCTGCCAGCGTGGCTATCAGTTCATGTGGTTCGGGGTGTTGGTGTACAGGTTGTTTAAGGATGGCTTCATAGCGTTTAGCCATTCCTAATAACTTAAGTTGCTGTAATTGTTCCAGCGTGCTTTGTTGGTTCATGTTGTTGTTTTTGTAATGATTAAATAAGATGGTTACTGATAGGTTTGGGGTCCACGAAGATTGGGGTGGTCGGGAAGGCGGAACATATCGACCTGGAGGCTATCAGGTAATTGATCCTGGTTGCTGACAAGAATATTCTGGATTGTTCTATAGTTGTATACATTGCCTTTAAGTGCTCTGTTACAGGCTGCCTGCAACCGTAGTGAGCCGTAGGCTTTATGAAGCCGTAAAATCCCCCTGCAGGCATTGTATGTTTGTTCTGTGTATACCCTGGCTTTTAATACCTCGTCCATATACCGTTGTACAGCAGGGCCAATCAGTATGGCCTGGTCTAGAAAATAAGCTGGCGTCCATCCCTGTTGTTCAAAAAAATGCTGATGCCCTTGGGGCATGTGGTCGCCAATGGTAGTAAAGTCATGTTTTTTATAACTGCGTCTATGCAGGGTGATGCGTTTGTGCTGATAGTAAATTTCCACCATATCGGTATCATAAACAGCACTTACCTGTTTGCCAATAAATTGATAGGGAACACTGTAATGATGGTGGTCTTCGCCCAGTGTAATATGATAATTCTTCTGCACCTTGGCCAATACCTGGTGTTTTATAACAAATGGCTCTGCCGGCAAGGGTTGCAATAAAGATTGCTCTTCGTTTATAAATTGTTGCAGGCGGCTAAAATCCTTCAGCTGGAATAGTTTTTCGTTGTGCATATCCAGTTGTTTTATAACAGCCAGGTTTAGTTGATCAAGCTGATAAAACACCTCATCCCGAAGGGGTGCATAGATACGCTGGTAGGCAATCTTTACTTCATTTTCTACTGCTCCCTTGTCTTTAGGTTTGGCTACTCTGGTGGCCAGCAGCGTGATATTATAGTGCAGAGCCCATTGCTTAAGGGCTTCGCTAAATATGGGTTCATAACGGTTCGCCTTGGTTACTATTTGCTTCATATTGTCCGTTTTTAAGCTGAGCGGAACACCGCCAAAATAGGCAATGCAGGCATTGAGTGCTTTTATTACCTGTGGAATGCTGGCATCTCTAAGCACTATGGCAAATGTGTATTTACTAAACGGCAATACAGCAATAAATACAGGGCATGAAACTACTTCGCCGGTAGAACGGTCAACATAACTCATCTTATCACCAGCAAAATCAACCATCACCATCGCCGCAGGTGTATGCACCAGGTGCATCGTGGCATTGGTTACCTTACCAGCTTGTTTTAACAAAATGCAGAACTGGGTATAACGAAACGGATCTGAAGATTCTTTACGGTATTCTTCCCAGAGTAATAGCCTGGTAACACCGGTACGTTTAAGTTCACTTAAAAAATAAGGCATGCGACCATCAAGCTCAAGCCTGCGGTCATTTTCACATAAGGGAAGGGTAACTTCCGGCGCATACACAATAGCTGCTAAGGCTGCATCCGAAAGTTGGCGAAGTGCTTCAAAAGAATAGGTCGAAGCCTTGAGTCTTGTGGCGTAAAAAGTAACTGTCTGCCTGGACAAACCTATCTCAGCAGCAATACCGCGGAGTGAATATCCTTTTTCAAGAAGTTGAATAATAGTTCGAATCTGCTGCATTGTAATCATTTTATTGGCCATGCTTTTGGTAACAAAGCAAGCCCGTTAAAAAATGCTAACAACAGATCTTTTTATAAAGTGGTAAACTTTGTGCCGTAATGTCAGTACCTAAGTCCCAACAAGTGGTAAACTATGCCCTGAAATAAATACTCAAGAACAAAACTTGCTGGTAAACTTTGGACTGAAACACTGGTAAACTATCCTCTGAAATAAGTGGTAAACTATGGTGCGTAATATCCAGAAGATTACAACGTCAAGCCACACTTGAAGCAATACCCATGTTAGCGGCTGTTTTGTTGTCGTGTTAGCCTGTTGAGTTTTTCTGATGCAATATTTCTTATCGTCTTGTTCTTACCATTTATTGCAAGTTCTTGAAGTTGATTAACGTCTGCGATGTCAAGAATGTATTCATGAATAACACTGTCACCATTTACAATACATTCCTTAAAAAGCTCTGTTGTCAAATTTCTTATTCTTAATTCTCTTAGTAGATTTTGTCT
>JANNBU010000247.1:0-2322 GCA_031385805.1 Ferruginibacter sp. | reverse complement strand
TAACAATAACAGTCAGGTAACGTGTCCACTGGTTAATCTTTTTTCTTCCGCTATCACCTTCTTTTTGAATTTTTGCCATTTGAGGAACCAGGATGGTCATCAACTGCATAAAGATAGAAGCAGAAATATATGGCATGATACCCAATGCAAAGATGGAAGCTTTCGAAAAAGCCCCGCCCACGAAAGCATCCAGCAGGCCAAGCATACCCCCCTGGGCGCTATTGTGCAGGTTTGCCAGTTTATTGGGATCAATACCAGGTAGTACGATATATGAACCAAGCCTATAGACGAACAGTAATAATAAAGTAAAAATTATCTTATTACGCAGTTCTTCAATGCTCCAGATATTTTTTAGTGTTGTTATGAATTTCTTCACAGAATTTAATCGGTTTAAATGTGTGCGCTAAAAGTAAAACACGCATATTATTATATGCGTGGGCAAATATCGGGATTTTATTTCACTATTTCTACAGTACCCCCGGCAGCTTCAATGGCAGCTTTCGCCTTTTCACTCACCGCATTTACTTTGAAAGTAAATTTACCCTTCACTTCTCCGTTACCAAGGATCTTAATATTATCGAACTGGCTTATTAAACTGTTGATATATAAATTCTGGTGATTGAATTCAGTTATGCCATATTTTTCAGCATATTGATCTATTTGCCCAAGGTTGATCACTTTATATTCAACCCGGTTTATATTGGTAAACCCGCGTTTTGGAACACGGCGCTGGATAGGCATCTGTCCACCTTCATGTGCTTTTTTACTTTTGTAACCGGCACGGCTTTGTCCACCTTTATTACCTTTTGTAGATGTTCCGCCTTTACCGCTTGCCTCACCGCGGCCAATACGTTTTTCTTTGTGTGTTGCGCCTTTTGCGGGCTTGAGAGTGTGTAAATTCATTTTTTTTGATTTTAGACTTACGGGGTATCACCCCTCGCTTTTAATAATTTGGAAATTTATCAATTTGGAGATTTGGAAATTAAGAACCGCCCAATCGGCACATTTTCAAATTTCCAAATTTTCAAATTATAGTTCCTCTACTTTCACCAGGTGATGAACTTTCGTTACCATACCCAATATTTGCGGAGTAGCTTCTACTTCAACTGAAGCATTCATTTTCTTTAAACCCAATGCGATCATTGTTCTTTTCTGACGTTCAGACCTGTCGATCACACTTTTTACCTGGGTTACTTTAATCTTTTTCATTATTAAGAATTTATCCGATGTAAGATTTATGATGTATGATCTATGATGTGTTCTAAAAATCATACATCATATATCTCACATCATACATTTGAATTATCCATTAAATACTTTCTTTAAAGAGATATTCCGTGTTTTTGCAATAACAATTGGTTCACGCAAAGTTGCCAATGCCTTGATCGTTGCTTTAACCACATTGTGAGGATTTGCAGAACCTAAGTTTTTTGCCAATACGTCTGTAAGACCTACTGCTTCCAAAACCGCACGCATGCTACCTCCTGCAATTACACCGGTACCATGAGATGCCGGCTTAAGCAATATTTTAGCAGCACCATCTTTGCTCAACTGATCATGAGGAATAGTACCATGCATAATAGGAACTTTTATCAGGTTCTTCTTTGCATCTTCAATTCCTTTGGTAATGGCTTCCTGAACTTCCTTTGCCTTACCTAAACCATGACCAACAACCCCTGCACCATTACCTACAACTACCAATGCTGAAAAGCTGAATGCACGACCACCCTTGGTTGTTTTAACAACACGGTTGATTGAAACTACTTTTTCTTTTAGCTCCAGGTCACCGGCTTTCATTTTATTTGCAACTACGTTTGACATTTAAATCTATTTAAGATTTGATATTTAATATTAAAATTCCAATCCTGCTTCTCTTGCGCCTTCAGCAACTGCCTTTACACGTCCATGATAGATATAACCGCTACGGTCAAATACTACTTTCTTAACGCCTAATTCAATCGCTTTTTTCGCAAGGGCCTCACCTACCATTTTGCTCTTTGCTATTTTAGGAGCTTTTTGTGCAGTGATATCCTTTTGCCTGGATGATGCTGCAGCAATGGTACTTGCATTGTTGTCATCGATCAGTTGTGCATAAATATCGCTGTTGCTTCTAAAAACAGTAAGGCGTGGAATAGATGAACTACCGCTGATCTTTTTACGGATACGATACCTGATCTTTTGTCTTGCACTTGATTTATTGTTACTCATCTTCTTTTATTTATTTCCCCGATGCTGCCGGAGAATGATTATTGTTTATTGATGCTGGATGCTTGATACTGGTTTCTTAAACTGCGATGGTTTATCCAGAATCCAGCATCTAGT
>JANNBU010000244.1:0-10783 GCA_031385805.1 Ferruginibacter sp. | reverse complement strand
CAAGCTGGAATATTTCATAGATACCGATCCCGGATTTGGCAGCGGTACACCCATTTCTATCACTGCAGGCGCAAATATTTCCGATGTATTTTTTACCGTTGATATTACAAGCCGCACAAACGGTTTCCACAATATTTTTATCAGGTCAAAAGACAATGCAGGTAATTGGTCCATTACAAACAAATGGCTTTTCTTTAAAGACATTATTCCTGCAACCAATGTTTCCAAACTGGAATATTTTGTTGATACAGATCCCGGATTTGGAAATGCGACCAATGTTACAATAACTCCCGGTGCTAATATCATTGATGCTTTTTGGACAGTTGATATAACAGGTTTGTCAAATGGTTTCCATAATGTTTTTATCCGATCAAAAGATAATGCCGGCAATTGGTCCATTACAAACAAATGGCTTTTCTTTAAAGATTTAATTCCTGCAACCAATGTTTCCAAACTTGAATATTTTGTTGATGCTGATCCGGGTTTTGGTAATGGCATTGCTGTTACAATAACGCCCGGCGCTAATATCAGTGACCAGCTCATTCCTGTAAACACAACTGCATTGAGTGAAGGATTTCATAAGATATTTGTAAGAAGCAGGGATAATAACGGGAGCTGGACAATTACAAACCGCTTTGGTTTCTTCAAGGAATATATTCCTTCGCCACTCAATGTAAAAACAGGAGAATATTTCTTTGATACCGATCCTGGATTTGGAAATGGCACAGCAATTCCTTTTACCGACCCGAAAGGAAATAATATTGCTGATTTCAGTTTCCCTACCAACATAAGTGCATTGACAAATAATGCACCACACTATTTATTTGTAAGAACATTGGATAGCAGTAACAAATGGTCGCTTACCAATGTCATTACATTCACTAAAATGGTAACCATACCTGTTACCTGGCTTTCCTTTGATGCAAAGCTTTTGAATAAAGTTGTGCAGCTTAACTGGAAAACTGCTACGGAATTAAATAGTAGTCATTTTGAAATTGAAAGAAGCATTAATGGTTACCAATTCGAAAAGATAGGAAGGGTAAAAGCTGCAGGAAACAGCAGCTCTGTTACTTCTTATAATTTTACCGACAGGTTTCCGGTAAAAGGAATGAATTATTACCGGTTAAAACAGGTTGACCTTGATGGAAAATACGATTATTCAGAAACAAGAAAAGTGGAGATAAAAACAGACCTGCCCCTGTTTGTTTTGTATAACAATCCATCCAATGGTGTTGCTATTACGGTTAAAACACTCAATACACCCGCATTATTAGGCGTGTTTGATATGGCCGGAAAAAAATTAAAGGATATATCGATCGTTGATCATACACAACAAATAGATCTTTCTTCACTGCCATCGGGCACTTATACGGCTGTGCTTTACAAAGACGCTTCGGTGATTGCGGTTGAGAAAATTGTGATTCTTCACTAAGTTGAATTAGTTTTTAGGGGTAGCCTGCTCTTAATTGAGCAGGCTATATTTTTTTAGTGAATTCCAATTCAATTAACTTTGCCCGTAACTTAAACTAAAGTTTACACCTTTTCAAAAAGGTGTAAACTTTAGCTTAGATAATTTTGCCACCGCAAATAAATCAATTTATGGAATTCAGGATAGAAAAAGATACCATGGGCGAAGTAAAAGTTCCTGTGGATGCAATGTATGGTGCACAGACCCAGCGCAGCATTGATAATTTCAAGATAGCTCAGGATATCAATAAAATGCCCAAAGAGATCATAAAGGCATTTGCTTATTTAAAACATGCTGCGGCTATCACAAACAATGAGGCTGGTGTACTTACAAAGAAAAAAGCCGATCTCATTGGTAAGGTTTGTAAAGAGATATTAGACGCAAAATTAGATCAATACTTTCCCTTAGTTGTTTGGCAAACAGGCAGTGGTACACAAAGCAATATGAATGTGAATGAAGTGATCGCATACCGTGGCCATGTACTGAATGGTGGTAAATTGAGTGATAAAGAAAAATACCTGCATCCCAATGATGATGTAAATAAATCACAGAGCAGCAATGATACTTTTCCAACAGCCATGCACGTTGCTGCTTATAAGATTTTAATTGAAACCACCATCCCCGGTATTCAGAAATTACGCGATACATTAGATAAAAAAGCAAAAGCATATAAAAAAGTAGTCAAGATCGGCCGCACCCATTTTATGGATGCTACTCCACTTACTGTAGGGCAGGAATTCAGCGGCTATGTATCACAGTTGGATCATGGGTTAAAAGCAATAAAAAATACACTGGATCATTTAAGCGAACTGGCATTGGGCGGCACTGCAGTAGGAACCGGCATTAACACACCGGCAAACTATGATGTTAATGTGGCGAAGCATATTGCCAGACTTACCAAACTTCCATTTGTAACTGCGGCTAATAAATTTGAAGCACTGGCGGCACATGATGCTATTGTAGAAGCGCATGGCGCATTAAAAACAGTTGCGGTTAGTTTAATGAAAATAGCAAATGATATCCGCATGCTTTCATCGGGGCCGAGAAGTGGCATTGGTGAAATATTCATTCCTGATAATGAACCGGGTTCATCTATCATGCCGGGAAAAGTTAACCCAACGCAATGTGAAGCGCTGACCATGATCGCTGCACAGGTAATGGGCAATGATGTTACCATCGGTATTGCTGGCAGCAATGGTCATTTTGAACTGAATGTTTTTAAACCGGTTATGATCTATAATTTTTTACACAGTGCCCGGCTGATCGGCGATGGCTGTGTTTCATTCAATGATAATTGTGCTGTTGGAATAAAACCAATTGAAGAAAATATTAAAAAACACCTGGATAATTCACTGATGCTGGTAACAGCACTCAATACAAAGATCGGGTATTATAAAGCCGCTGAAATTGCACAAAAAGCGCACAAAGAAGGAACAACACTGAAACAGATGGCGGTAAAACTTGGTTATGTAACTCCCCAGGAATTTGATGCCTGGGTGATACCGGCAAATATGGTGGGGAAACTATAAACACGAATTAAGCGAATTTCACTAATTACACGAATAAATCCAATCAAAATAATTCGTGTAATTAGTGAAATTCGTAAAAATTAGTGTAATCAATTTTTTATTGAATAATGATCTTCTCCGTTAGTAAATTAACATCCTGTCCATTAAATAATTTAACGGTATACATGCCGGCGCTAAGCTTTTCTACATTAACTTCAAAATTATCCTTATTACTTGTTCCGTTAAGCATAAGCCTTCCCGTTATATCATATACCTGGTAAAAGATGGGTTTGGAAACATTGCGTTTACTTTCAATATAAAGTGTTTTGGATGTTGGATTGGGGAACATTTTTATGAACAATCTTGCATTCGCTGTTGTGATAGGGTCATTCACCAGTGCAAGCAGCGCCCCGGTATATTTATACACCAGGATACTCCCCCGGTTATTCAACACATTTGTATTACCCGTTGTTGGGCCGGAAGTTTGTCCAACACTATCTGTTATCAGATAAAAAGTGATCCCATCTTTTCCGATCGCCATATCCCTGAACCGGTTCTCTTCACGAAAATATCTTGCTGTATCAGATCCATTTGGAAGGTTAACAAAACTATTTCCATCGGCACTTAACTTCAACCTGAAAACGGTTCCTTCTTTTAATGTTGTCATTAAAATAGAGTTCTGCCATCCGGGGATCTTATTACCAAAGCCATAGAAATCCATACTGGAGGGAGCTACAGTAGGATTACTTAACCAACTACATGCAATGGAACTTCCACCCGGTGTAAAAAATGTACGCATGGGTATTTGAAAATTGGGAAGCGTAGTATCTGTTTCATCCATGATCCTTGCAGTAACAGGTGGGGTTGAACATTCAGGTTCACTTCCGGGGCTCGGTTGTGATGAACAGTTTGATGCTGATGACCAGTTGCGGTATTGGTAAATTTTATCATCCCTGTAACCGGAGATATATGGCCATCCATAATTTTTTCCTGCAAACAATTGATTGATCTCATCATCTTCTGCCGGGCCGTTCTCTGCACTATACAGTTTGGCGCCTACATAGCCAATACTCCCGGTATTTGCAAATACAATACTATTCGGATTGCGATGACCAAAAGTATAGATATGGCTTTTGATAGATTTTATGGTAGGGTTATCTGATGGAATGGATCCATCCATATTTATCCTTAAAACTTTCCCCTGGTATGCAACATAATTACCGGCACTCAATTCAACTGCAGAAGGTACATCCTGTGCCCTGATGGGGTTACACCTTAGCCCAAACTGGTTGGCCCCCTGATCTCCGGCGGAATAATATATTTTCCTGTCGGGCCCAATGACCATTCTCCCCGAACTATGATCAGAACTTGCAGGAATATTTTGAATAATAACCGTTTCATTTCCTGTTGGGGTTGTAATGGTTGTATTCTTTACAGGATATCGTGCAATGCGTAATTTTCTTACTCCACCGCCAGCATCATAAACATAGGCGATAAAGAATGAATCCACTGACGGATAATCGGGATGTAAGGCCAGTCCCATCATACCATCCTGGCTGATTGATGTTACGGGTGATCCGCTTGTTGTGAATTTTACACTGCCTGGTATATTGAGAATAATTCTTTTTTTTCCTGTTAACGGATCTACTTTAATAACCCTGCCTCTTTTTTCACTTATCCATAAAGAATCATCCGGACCATACAATATTTCAAATGGATGTTGCAGATAATATCTGTCAGCAGGTAATGCGGGAGCCTGGTTCAGTACTTGCTTTACAGTAAAAGATTCTCCCTGAGAAAAACAGGGTGAATAATTTGCACAAAGGAATAAAAGGATGAGGAGTAGGCGTGTTTTCATAAAATAGCATTTACAATACACTGGTAATTGCTTAACAGGTGCAACCATTAGAACGAAAATATTTCAATAAAAGTATCTATGTAAAAAATTAACATCGGGCGGCCATACTATGAAAGCTTTTAATACGTTATTCAAAAACTGGTTCCTTTTATTGAACCAGTGTTGAATTTCCTGATATCCAAATGAAAAAGAAAACTCTATCCGCCATGAAAAAAGCTTTACAAACTAATTGTAAAGGCATTACACTGCTTTTTTTAAGCTGCTTTTACATATTACACTTAACTGCACAAACCGGTGTGGTAGATGTGGGCAAAAGTTTTGCAAACATCACTAAGATCACTACAGGTGGGACTTTCAATCCAAATGATGTTCTGGAAATACGCGTAACTTTTGCCGTAAGAAATGTTGCACCATCACAGATAACGGCCGTACAGGTATTTGATACTGTTCCTGCCAAAACAACATACCAGGGCAACACACTCAGGGTTTCAACCAATGAAAGTATTACTTACAAGACATTTACCGATGGGACTGATGCAGACCCGGCAAGTTCAGTCGGCGGAAATATATTGATGAACCTCGGAACAGGTGCTACTGCTGCTGCCGGTGGTACCATCAGGAATACTGACAGGCCAAGTTTTTTTACCAGCTCCTGCATTATAGTAGCTTGTTACAGGGTTCGCATCAATGCTGCAGCAATTTATGGCGACACAATAAAAATTGGTGGCAAAGTTCAATACAGGATAAGCGGTGTACTTACCGTTAGAAATTTTCCAGTTTACCGGATCATCCTTTCTCAATTGAACAACACTCCTTGTTCAAATGGCAGAACAATAAGTGCCGCTTCAGATTCGGCAGGAACTTTTGCAACCGGCAGCACACAAAACAGGGCTGCGGCAGCATTGTTTACAACAACATACACGAAACAAAATATAAGCACCGGTGGTCCGCAGGATTATAATTATGCAATTGTAAACAACAGCAGCGCCAACGGATCAACCAATCCAAATTCGCCCATGCCTGAATCACCGTCAGTAAACCGTGTATTCGGATTTTGGGATATTGGCGGTGACCATACGGGTGCAACCAATACGGCGTTTGGAAATTTGCCTGCAGCACCTGGCACAAGAAAAGGATACATGGTATTGATCAATTCAAGTTATAATACGGATACGGCTTACCGTGAGACACTATCTAATTTATGCCCGAGCACTTATTATGAATTCAGTGGGTGGTTTAGAAACGTATGCCCAAGGTGCAGTTGCGACAGTACCGGTAAAGGCAGTGGCGCAGCTGGATATTTGCCCGGGCCGGGAAATGATTCATCGGGCGTAAAACCAAATATTAATTTTGAAATTGACGGGCTTGCTTATTATACTTCCGGAGATGTTAGATATGACCGGGCAGCACCGTGGAAAAAATTTGGTTTCACTTTTTTAACCAAGTCCGGACAAACAACAGCCAATTTCATGATCAGGAATAATTCTCCCGGTGGCGGTGGCAATGACTGGGCATTAGATGATATCAATGTTTCGCATTGCGGGCCTACGCAGATCATGAACTATAACCCGTTTGTAACGGGATGCAGTTCCAATCCATTCGTTGTAAATTTAAGTGATACCATCCGGTACCTTTTCAGCAACAGTTATGTTTACTTTAAATGGCAAAGAAGCAATGTTGGCGGAACGGTTTGGGCCGACATACCAGGCGCATCAGGCAGCGGCTTACCAATAATGGTCAATGGCCAATGGCAGTTTGTTACCAATTTAGCTCCTTTCCTGGCAACCCCGGCAGACAGTGGAAAGTATTACAGGGTGATCGTAGCTACAAGTGCGGCTAACCTTACCGGTAATTGTGCATACAACGACCAAAGTGCTACCATGATCAGGGTGATCAACTGCGGGCTGGTACTGGCAACAGATTTTCAACAATTCAAAGGGCAACTCGTATCAGAGAAAGGTTATCTTACCTGGTCGGCATCCAACGAAGAAAATATAAAGAACTATGATATTGAAAAAAGCCTGGATGGAATTACTTTTAATAAGATAGAATCGCTCACTGCAAAAAATATAGCAGAATCCTTTTACAATTTTACTGATCCCGATAATATTACCGGTGATACCTATTACAGGTTAAAAATGAATGATGGAAATGCTGCTTATAAATACAGTAAAGTGGTTCATTTGGCAATAACCGAAGATTTTGAGGTTAAAAATATAATCAATCCTTTTAAAACTACCATATCAATAGGTGTAAATGTAGCCAAAGAAGGAATGCTGATTATTACCCTGCATAATGAGAAAGGACAGCTCGTTAAAAGTTTACAGGTATCAATAAAAAAGGGAATTGATAATATCGCATTGGATAATATCACAGGCCCGGATGGCATCTACTTCCTGTCAATGGAATTTAATAATAAAACGATCAGAAAAAAACTTTTAAAGGTCAATTAAGCTGTTAGCCTTTAGCTAATAGCTAAAGGCTAACAGCTTATTATACCATATTACCCCTTTAATTGATCTTTACTTTAGAAACAACCCCCATTTTAATATTATCCTTATCCGTTATAACTGCATTTTATACTTAGTAGTTTCCAATGGTATAAACACTTCCATAAAATCATCTTCATTATAGGTATTTCTCGATATTCAAAAAAAGCTGCGTTAAATTTCAGAACCGTAAAATATTTTTAAAAAAAAGTCGTTGTCATAGAGTAGTATCCACTCAATCCATGTAGTTTTTTCTTAAAATCTAAATCCTTTTAGAATGAAAAAAAATTTACATGCGATTATTCCTATTGCCTGTTTTATTTTCACTTCACTGTTTTATCAACCGGTAAAATCGCAGAATCGTGTAGATGTGGGTAAAAGTTTTGCAAACCTCAGTAAATTGTCAACAGGCGGCACTTTTAACCCCGGTGATACCATCGAAGTAAGGGTCACCATTGCAGTAAAAACGGTTGGAACTTACACTGCAGCAGACAGTGTGCAGGTATTCGATAATGTACCCGCAAAGACAACTTATATCACCGGATCATTAAGGATTGCCACCAACCAGGGGCTAACATATAAGGGTCCGTTTAGCGAAGCACTGGATGGAGACCAGGCCAGTAACGTAGGAGGAGCCATCACGATCAATTTAGGTAAATATGCAAATGGGACAAAGGGTGGCCGTATCCGTTCCGATACAAGCAAACCCAGTTTTTATAATTCACATTGCATCATGATGGCCTGCTATAAAGTAAGAATAAATGCAGCTACAGCTTATGGTGATTCTATATCTTTTGGCGGAAGCATCCGGTATAAAACGGTTACACCTGCCAATGGCTGGACCATCACTACTTTTCCAACATATAAGATATTAATATTTGCATTTAGCGGATCTTGTATAAATGGATCAGCAGTAAGTTCAGCATCAGATTCTTCAGGAACTTTTGCAAGTGGCAAATTTCAAAACAGGTCAACTGCCCTTGCATTTACAACAACTTATGTGAAGCAGAACATAAGTACATCACAACCCAATGATTATTATTATGCGATTGTAAACAACAGTAGCGCCGACGGATGGACGAATCCGAATTCAACCATGCCGGAATCACCTGCATTGCACCGGGTATTTGGTTTATGGGATATTGGCGGAGATCATACAGCCGCAACAAATCCTGCTCTTGGTAATGCACCCACAGCTGTGGGTGCATTGGGAGGTTATTATGTTTTGGTAAATGCCAGTTATAATACAGATAAGGCTTACCAGGAGACCTTATCAAATTTATGCCCTAATACTTATTATGAATTCAGTGCATGGTATAGAAATATATGCCCAAGGTGCAGTTGCGATAGCAATGGAAGGGGAAGCGGTAGCGCAGGGTTCATACCATACCCTGGTAATGATTCATCCGGCGTAAGGCCTAATCTTACTTTCGAAATCGATGGGCTTGCTTATTATACAACAGGAGATATGAAATATGACAGGGTAATACCCTGGAAACGGTATGGCTTTACATTCATGACCAAGGCTACCCAAACCACAGCCAATTTTGTAATTCGTAACAACTCGCCCGGCGGTGGTGGCAATGACTGGGCCATTGACGATATTAAGATCGCTCATTGTGGTCCTACTTTGACAATGAACTACAATCCCATTGTTTTGGGCTGCCAGGCGAATCCCTTTGTTGTGAACTTAAGAGATACAGTCCGCAGTGTTTATAACAACTATACATATTTCAAATGGCAGAAAAGCAATGTAGGCGGAACGATCTGGGCAGATATGACAGGTCCGGGAACATCGGGTGTAGGCACTCCTGTATTGGTTGGCGGACTCTATCAATATGTTACCGCTCTTCCGCCATTCCTTGCCTATCCTGCAGATAGTGGTACATACTATAGGGTCATAGTGGGAACAACTGCGGCTAACCTTATCGGTAATTGTGCATACAATGACGGTTCGGCAACGATGATCAAAGTAATAAACTGCGGTATCATCTTAAATACAAATTTCAGCCAGTTCAAAGGACAATTAATAAATAAAAAAGCATTTCTCACCTGGTCTGCTTTGGCAGAACAAAATTTAAACAAATATGAAATTGAAAAAAGTACCGACGGTATCAGCTTTAATACGATCGCTTCAGTTAATGCAAGAAATATTGCAGAAGCTTACTATAACTATACCGACCCCGAAATGATCATCAACAATACCTATTACAGGATAAAGATGACCGATAATGATGGCTTGTTCAAATACAGTGCTGTTATATTGTTAAGCCCCGACCTGAAATTTGAAGTAAGACCTTTGAAGAATCCATTCAGGGATGATATTAGTGCTGAAGTAATCATCCCGGAAAATAGCATGTTGAATCTTACAATATTCAATGATAAAGGGCAGCTTTTAAAAACAACACAACAATTAGCAGCAAAAGGGTTCAACACGATAACAATAGAAAATATCAATGCCCCAGCCGGCATATATATCCTATCTGTGAATTTTAAAAATGAAACGATAAAAACAAAACTCGTAAAAATAAACTGACTTAACAACACATAGTGCAACCAATAAAGCCGGTTGCAAAAAAAACTCCCGATTCTTCGGGAGCTTTTTTATTTATCTAAACTTTATTAAAATATCTGTATCCTCGTAGTTTCGATTACATCTGTAAATGTAGTTGGGATGTCAGAGATCGAGTCATAAATTACACCGTTACCTTTTGCATACCATACTTCTTCCAATCCAAACACAATATTCCCTGCTCCAAGATTGTAATTAAAAGTGTAGCTCATCTTTATAACATTATTGTAAGTAATTCCCGCTATGGTAGCCGTAGCCCCTTTATCGATTATTAAACACTCAATTAAACCTGTTGCAGGTGCTCCACTTATTGTATTACTACCTAAGTTTGTAAGCCAGGATGCTCCTATTGCCAGGGTAGAATCCAACAGAAGTCCATCAGCACTAAAAGGGTTGTCAAAAATATAGCTGTCCTTGTAAAGCTTGTAATACTTTCCTCCATTTTTCCGATGGTAAAATGAATCTACCGGCGTTCCGAGGTCTTTCACTTCAAATATTTTATAAGTAATTGTATTTATTACTGTAGTATTTGGACTTACCTGTATATAAGCAGTATCCCCTGGCGTACCTCCCACAAGCCGCTGTGACCAGTTGCTGAAAGTTGTTTCCGGAACATAATCAAGATTAATTGTAACATTTGGATCTACTGTTACAGAAAATGTACAGGTTGAAGTTCCTGCAGTAGCTGTAAAATTAAATATACCACTTGCCGCAGGTGTTCCCGAACCTGTAAGCACTACTGGTTGTGATCCCGAAGTTGTAAATGTACCACTGCCGCTAAAGGTCATACCATTAACCGTATTGGTTGTTATGGTATAAGTGCCGACAGCAGTAACTGTAGCATTTATCAAAACCGCTTCCGTTGATGTAAGCGCTGTGCCCGCTATA
>JANNBU010000196.1:0-7760 GCA_031385805.1 Ferruginibacter sp. | reverse complement strand
CGCCAGTATTGTCGCTAATATAGGACAGGTTCTTGTAGGGTTTACTGTTGGACTAAATGATAACCAGTTTGGACCGGTTAATTTACCAGGACTTGCAACACTGTTTGCTCCCGTTGTTGTTGAATTATCATTTTGCTCCCAGCAATAAGTAAGCACATCAGTTGGGTCGGTATCAGTAGCAGAACCGGTAAGGGTAAAAGGCGTACTGATAGGAATAGTATAATTGTTAACTACCCCAACAACAGGTGTTGCGTTTGTACCTGCAAGTGATGTGGTTATAGGACAGGTTTTACCTGCCATGTTAACCTGAATTTGCTGGATGGAAGCTTCATGGAATATATCAATAGAATGTGGTGCAACATCCTGGCCTGTAATACCTGCATAGCCCATGATGGTGATACCCGAACCTACTTCTTTATTTACTCCTGTTCCTTCGAGGTTAAATGAGAAAGTATGATTTCCACCCATTTGATGACCTACTTCATGTGCCACATAATCTATATCGAAATTATCACCCTGAGGAATTCCATCTGCAGGGGAAGTAATGCCTCTTCCTTTTTGTCCATCTACACAAACACAACCAATACAACCGGCATTTCCACCACCACCGGAGGCGCCAAACATATGGCCAATATCATAATTGGCCTCCCCAATATTCGCAAGCAATGTTGCTGCCAATTGATTATTCCAGTTTCCCAATGTTGTATAAGGATCTGTAAGCGGATCGTAATAAATAACGGCAGTTGTATTTGCAATAAGGTTCAAATGTATTGCAAGGTCTTTTTCATAGCAGCCATTACAACGGGTAAGTGTTCCGTTATAAGCAGCTAAAACCAACGCAACCTGCGTAGCGTTAAAGGCACCAAAATAGTTGGAATATTCTCCATTACATGACTGGGCCAGGCGCATCGTTTTTAATTGTCCGGTATTACTTTCCGGACGGTTTGCATTAGAAACCTGTGTATTTAAATCAGAAACTAATTTTTGATCTTCTGTAGAACATACCCATGGCAATTGTCCCTTTAATCTTTGAGATTTAAATACGGCATAAACAGTATGGTCCTGTGAATAAGCTTCAATGAACTCATTTTCGCTTTCAGTCCTGAAAACCATTGTTTGTATGCCTTGCGGGGAAATACTCAATTTTAAGGTAGCAGACTTATCGGTAATACCTTTGCCCGAAAAAGCCCTGATCTGTGGAAATTGAGCTTGTAAAGCCGGTTCAAAATTTGAAGCTTCAAATACCTCAAATTGTTCAAATCTACCAGCGGCATTTGGTAGGGAAATAACCGTTGAATGCTTAACCTTGTTTCCAACAACAGAAAATAATTCTTGCCTTAAAGGGTCAATATTTAAATTAAATAGTTTGAACGCTTTAGGAAATGATAGTCTTGCAACAGCTTTGTCTGTAGTAATATTCCCAAGGCTTTCATTGTTTTCAGACCAAAATTTGCCTGTTTGTGAAAAACCTAGAGTGATAAACGATACAAACAACAGTGTTAGTAGTAAAGTTTTTTTCATGCAATTTTGTTTTGATTGATTTAAATTAAGTTTGTAAATGTATAGAATTCCCCTTATTCTTTATCAGGTAGTCCCCAAAACTATTGATATTTTTTGAAGTGCCAAAATCTTTAATGTTTAAGGAAAAAATGCCGGTTTGATCAACATACCGCCATATTAAAGAATGTTTTTGTGATAATACAATTGTTCTTCCATTAATTCTTTTTCAAACCCCATTTTCACCAGGTATGCTTCATGTTGTTTGTTAAACACATGCGGGTAAACGAGCCGTTTTATTCCCCTGGAAACCAATAATTGTTTTTCTTTCTGGAAAAGGAATTTTCCAATTTTATAATCCCGGTATTTGGGTACTGTATAATTGATCTTTATCAATGCGGTGCCATCACCCAAAACAGCAGCAACAAAGATATTGGCAATAACCATATCCCTGAGTACAACAAAACTGATAGTATTTGCCATTTCTTCATTGCCAGAATCATATTCAGGAAAATATGTTTTAATATCTTTTTGATAAAACGACAAAAATTTATGTACCAGTTTATCATCTTTACTGAATTCTACCAGGTCAAAATTCTCATTTCTCCTGTATATTTTTATAAGGTGAAACCCGTTTATCAAAAGCAGGATGGAGTTTGTTACGATGATTGGAAATGCATTTATCAGTATTCCATATACTATAAATGCCATGCAACCCCAGGTATTGAGCCACCTGAATTTAAAATCATTGTTTACCAGCAAGGAAATTGCAAGTAAAACCGAAGCAGCATATCCAACTATTAAAACAATTGTTTCGGTCATTCGCCTGAACTATGTTTATTGCTTTTTGCTGCTATCTGTACTAATGGAAGCAGGAAAGGCTTCCGATGTTTTGGTTTCAGTAGCTGTTTTAGTTGTTGTTGGTTTTGCCGGTGCAGAATTTAATGGAGCTCCAACTGTAATATCACACCTGTGCCCGGGTTCTCCGTGTGGGGGATTCATTCCCGGAGCTGTTTTAACCGGTGGGGCTGTGGGAGTGCTTGTTACAGCAGGTTGGGCCGTACTTGTTACTACCGGTTGGGTTGCAGGTGCTGTTGTTGCAGTTTTCCCGGGAGGAGAATTCAATGGTGCTCCAACAGTAATATCGCAGCGGTGACCGGGCTGACCATGTGGAGGATTCATGCCGGGGGCCGTTGCGGTAGTAGTGGTTGGAGTTGGAGTTGCTACAGTGGTAGTTGGTAAAGTAGCAGTGGTTGCAGCCGGTAATGTTTGCAGCGTATTTTGTGCAGGTTGCATGATTGTTGAAACTGCCGGGGAATCGGTTATTTGGGCCTCTGTTTTTGTTTGGGTTACAACACTGCTGTCAAAGGCAGTATCGCCGGTTGACGAATCTCCATTGTTACATGCTGTAAACAGAAAACTGCCGATAATTGCTACAGATAATATTTTTCTCATAATCAGTTTATTTTTTGCCTGAAAAAGTCAGTAAAAATAAGCAATAAAAACCAGTTCTTCCCACAGGTAGTTATTTCCGGTATTTATGTCGTGTCTCAATATTTACGGTAATGCCGAATCGCTCAAATATGTACAAACTCTTCTTCGATCAGTTCATGAAAGTTATTTTCAGAATCAATGACCCATGCCGGTAATTCCTGTGAAATGATCTTCCAGTGATTATCACTTTTTTCCATATTGAATATGATACGGTTACCCCGTTCATCAATTACATCAATTGTAAATAACCCTTCCTGTTTTCCATTGGGTTTTCTGAAATTGAATTCCTTTAATTTTCCATCTACTTTGATCAGCTTTGTAAACTGTATATTCCTGATAAATTTTGTTTCCATGAGGTTGCTTTCAAACAAACTTAGAACAATAATCGTAGATGAACGTAGAAAACAGTCAATATGAAGAAAAAATAAGATTTTTTTAATTTTTTTTGTATTTTACATATAATTCGAACCGAAATTCACATCCTCTGCAAAAAGTATGCATGTCCTGCTGAAGATTTTTTGCCTTTTCCTATTATCTGCAATAGAAAGATCATCCCAAAAGAATAATTGAACTTCTTTTTCGTTTAAAGGAATTATATATTTAAAAAAGATGATTTATGAAACATAATTTCAATAGGGGATACCTAAAACCTTATATCATTAATATGCTCCTGTTATTTGTGTGGTTTACCCTACCCGCACAAACTTTTACCAATACGGCTTTTTCGGCATCTAATGTTGGCTCAGGCTGGGTTTCACCGGTAGGTGCCGCTTTTAATAAAACCGGTACTAAACTATTTGTATGGGAAAAAAGCGGGATAATATACCTGTGTAAGTGGAATACGTCAACCCTGGTTTATGATAAACAGGCCACCCCTGTATTAAACATTTCACCCGAAGTGGGTAACTGGAGGGATTTTGGGTTAACGGGCTTTGCGCTTGATCCTGATTTTGACAACAACGGTTTGATTTATCTTTTATACGTAGTAGACAGGCATTACCTGATAAATTTTGGTACGGGTTCTTATAATGCAGCTACCAATCAATATTATTCCGCCACTATTGGAAGAATTACACGATATAAGACAATTACCAGCGGTAGTAATATAGTGGCAGACCTGGCAACGAGGACAGTCTTACTTGGTGAAACAAAATCAACAGGTATCTCTATCTTGCATGAATCTCATGGTGTTGGGTCACTGGCATTTGCTGCTGATGGCACTTTGCTTGCCTCTTGTGGCGATGCAGCAAGTTACAATGCAACGGATAAAGGCAGTCTGGCAGAAACATATTATGCCCAGGCACTTACTGATGGGATCATCCGGACTAATGAGAATGTTGGCGCATTTCGTTCACAAATGATCACCAGTCATAACGGAAAAATTTTGCGTATAGATCCTACCAATGGCAATGGAGTTTCAAGCAATCCATATTATGATCCTGCTTTACCAAGGGCACCCCAATCAAGGGTTTGGGCACTGGGTTTTAGAAATCCGTTCAGGTTTACAGTGAGACCAAATACAGGATCCACTAATCCTGCTACCGGCGATATTGGCGAGATATATTTAGGCGATGTTGGCTATAATACTTATGAGGAACTCAGTATTATCAAAGAACCTGCATCAAATTGCGGTTGGCCCATTTTTGAAGGAATAACAGCCGTTGCTGCTTATGTAACAGCAAGCACAACTACATACAATAAAGATGAGCCAAATCCTTTATTTGGAATAGGAGGTTGTACCCAGCAATATTTTAGTTTCAATAATTTAATTAAGCAGGCAACTGCTGATAACAACCATACTGTTTACAATCCATGCAATGCTTCAACGGTAATAACAAGCCCGGATAACAACCGGTTCTTTCACCGTGTTCCTGCAATGGATTGGAAACATGGTACGGACAGTGCCAGGGTAAAGAAATTTACGGGGAATATTATAGGTGTTGCACAGATTGGTTCAGCAGGATCAGGTGTTACGGGTACTCCATTCAGGGGTAATTGTGCCGTTGGGGGTTCCTGGTACACTGGCAATATGTTTCCTTTACAATATAGCAATACTTATTTTCATGCCGATTACGGAGGAACCTGGATAAAAAATTTTAATGTACAGTATGTTGACCAGGTTCAGGCAGTAACAAATTTTTCCAGTGGTTGGAGCGCCATCGTTTGTATGGCAGAAAACCCTTTGGATGGAAGTATGGTATGCGTTGACGTTGGTGCGAACACCGTCAAAAAAGTTGTTTATGGGGGCAACCAGGCGCCGGTGGTAAAAATGAGTTCCGATAAAACTTATGGGCCTGCTGCATTGGCCGTAAATTTTACAGGCAATACGTCTTATGATCCTGAAGGCGGGGCAATAACTTATTCCTGGAATTTTGGCGATGGATCGGCATTAAGTACGACTGCCAACCCATCTCATACATTTACTACCGCTAATGCTAACCCGAAAAAATTTGTGGTTAAACTTACTGTGAAAGATAATCTGAACGTAACAAGTGTAGACAGTATTATCATATCGGCCAATAATACACCGCCGGATGTACAGATCACAAGTCCGTTAAATAATTCATTTTATAATATAGGTTCTGATACAACCTATGCCCTCACCGCAACCGTTATAGATGCAGAACATCATGCCAATGAATTATTTTATGTATGGCAAACTGCACTGCGGCACAACAATCACCAGCATCCCGAACCGCTGGATACCAATAAGATCACATCCGATGTAATATCAAGGATCGGTTGTAACGGCGATGATTATTATTGGTACATTAAACTAACGGTAACGGATGCAGATGGCCTGTATTCAATAGATTCCAGCTATCTACTTCCGCAATGCGGCGGCCCTTTACCGCTAACACTTAATTCGTTTAAAGTAGCTGTGCGTGGACAAACAAATCTTGTAACCTGGATCACATCAGAAGAAATAAACCTGAAGCATTTTGAAGTACAACGCAGTTATGATGGAGTAAATTTTGAAAGCATCGGAAGCGTGGCGGCACTCATGACTCCAGGGCTTAATAATTATGATTTCAAAGATGATGGTTTCCTGGATGGGTATATTTATTACCGGTTAAAAATGGTTGATATAGATGCAAAATTTGCTTACTCACTGATTGTAAGGGTATTCACAGGAACAAAAATAAACAGTGAATTAACTGTTTCACCTAATCCCTTTAAAAATGATTTTTTATTTGCAGCTACCTTTAAACAGGCAGGAAAAATATCCCTTAGGTTTATTGATACCAAAGGAGCTGTTGTACGATCAATAAATAAAAAGGTAAACACCGGGCTCAATAGTTTTAGCATTGATAATTTAGAAAGCCTTGCTGCCGGTGTTTATTTCCTGGAAGTAAAACAGGGAAATGAAACACGAAAAACAAAGGTCATTAAAATGAATTAACCTTGTTGATCTATATTTTTTAATTGCCCCGGAACAGCTTGTTCCGGGGACTTTTTTGGGTTATCGATCTGTTTAATTGATATAAATGCTTAGCCCTTTTGCATTTTACTCATACCTGACTGCCGGCAGGCAGGTCCATATACAATACATTCCAGCGATGCCCATCCAGGTCGGTAAAACCACAACTATACATCCATCCCTGTACCTCACCCGGTTTATGAAAAACTGTTCCACCTGCAGCTGCGGCTTTTGCTGCGAGTTCATCTACTTCCTGCCTGCTTTCTGTGTCAAAGGAAAGTAATACTTCTGTTACCTGTTTTGTATCTGCAATTTCATTGTTTGTACATTTTTTAAAGAAAGGTTCTTCAAAAAGCATTACTACGGTATTTTTATGGCCGATCATGAGGCAGGCTGAAGTATCGGTGTTTCCCGGGCCGGGATTGAATGAAAACCCCAGGTTTGTAAAAAACGCTTTTGATCTGCTAATATCCTTTACCGGTAGATTGAGCCAGAATTCTTTTGTCATTTTTTATTTTTTAAATGTTATCCTACTCTTTATGGATTTTCGGTTACTCCTTTATTTTAGTTTTAAATAATGTTCCCGCTGTTTCTTATCAAGTTTTTCAATACAATTCCGTAATAAGGTACGGGGCATTGTTGCTGCATATTGATCTAAGAACTTCAAAAGCCTTTTTGGGTCTTTGTCTCCTGCAAACCGCAGCATCCAACCGGTTGCTTTGTGAATGAGGTCTTCTTTATCATTCAATAAGATCTCAGCAATCTTAAATGTGTCGTCCAGATCGAATTTGCGGATAAAATAACAAGTGCTTAAAATAGCCGTGCGTCTTTTCCACAGGTCTTTTGATCGGGCAAGTTTATACAAAATATCACGTGGTTTATCAAACAAATAACTGCCGGTCATATATAAACAACCCAGGTCAACCAGGTCCCAATTGTTTATCCTGTCGTGGCGTTTCATATAAAGATCAAAAAATTCCTTTCTGCGGCTTTCAGATATCTTTTTATCACGGGATCCTCTATCCATAATACTTACAGCTCCTGCCCGTACTTCATGAATTTTGTTTTCCAACAGGTTTTCAATTTCTTTTGACGGCATGTCAATAAACTCTTTTGCAAGTGCAAAAACATTTCCCATGCGAACACCGATAAAAGTATCGCCTTCACCATAATCACCAGCACCTGTTTTAAAGTAACGTTGAATTTTTTTTAATCAAAAGAATTCCTCGCAGCTTGCTGCGGGGTGGCTGTTTGTATTTTGTACGATATTTGTATTGTGAGCGAACATATTCATAAGCGGCATAACAAAAGTTTATTGCTGTATCATTTGGTTTGTCCGATAAAATAT
>JANNBU010000193.1:0-5973 GCA_031385805.1 Ferruginibacter sp. | reverse complement strand
AAAAAAAGATTTATAAAAAGTTCCATTCAAATCAGTTGAGATTGTTTTAGTGTATTTGTATTCGATACCTCGTCAGCTTGCTGCGGGGTAATTCATTTCATTATTGGATTGTAAACTTTTCAGTTTTTCAATAAAGTGTTTGGCGTTTAGTTCACTAACAGCATTTCCCTTTTTTTTAATTACTGAAAACATTTCATGAGTTTATTTATTTTAATTGTTTTTCCAGGAGTTCATCCAGGCGGTTATGAGAATCCACAACGCCTCTTTCCATACCTGACATTACCATTCCATCCCGGTCTGCAACAGATTTAAATACCGAATGAACGGTTAGCAGTGTTCTTTCACTTGCCAGTGGTTCAAATGTTGCTGTTTCTAATGAAACGTGTCCTCTTTCAGGCAATCCTTCAAACTCAAATGTGCGGATTATTCTTTCAGGTGCCGTTACTTCATGAATTACACCGTTAAAGCCAAATTTGTTACCACTGGCATTGCAATGAATGAAACGGTAGGAGCCACCCGTTCTGTTGTCTAATTTTTCTATTTCCATTGTAAGATCACGTGGACCCAGCCATTGAACCAACAATTCGGGATCGGAAAAAGTTTCGAACAACAATTCTCTTGGGGCATCAAATTCCCTTGTAATAAAAAGTTCCTGCTTGCCTTTTTCAGCAATGATCTTTGTTTGATTTTTCGATATCATTTTCTTTTAAGTTTAGGTTTCGATTTCATTTTTATAAGCAGATCGTCCAACCTGTCAAACCGGTTATCCCATACTTTTCTAAAATCGGCTAACCAGTCATCTACTTCATCAAGTATTTTGGGTTGAATGTAGCAATGGCGTTCCCTGCCTTGTTGTTTGATGATGATAATTCCGCATTCTATAAGGATCTTAATATGTTTTGAAATTGCCTGTCGGCTCACATCAAAACTGTCTGCAATGACATTTGGTGTAAGCGTTTGGTATGCAACCAGGTTAATGATTTCCCGCCTGGTAGGGTCTGCAATTGCCAGGAATACGTCTCTTCTCATGTAATGATCATTTTTGTTACGCAACTATTCGGTTTCGCAAGTATTTTGTCATTTTTTTTCTGTGCTGTGAGCCGGTAGCGGGATATGAGTAAAATGGATGGCTGCTGATAGTAAATCCCTTTTTAGTGAAGGATGATCTTTACTTATCTACTAATTTGAGCCATTGTTTTATGACTTTCTGTAAGAGACCTTCTTTTGATCTTGCATCAGTTTTCATTATCCAATAAATGCCTTCTCTAATATAGCAAGCTCGGGTTTCCTCATTTGGAAAAGTGCTTCCGTTACCCTTTTTGTTTTCTCTTTGTCAGGATTATTCAACATTTCGATCCAGCCCGTTGCAACGATCTGCCACGATACTCCAAACTTATCTTTAAGCCATCCACAATAGCTTTCTTCACCGCCTTCTGATAATTTATACCAGTAGTGATCAATCTCATCTTGTGTTTCACAATTAACGACCAAAGACATGGCTTCGTTAAATTTGAATTGCGGGCCACCATTCAGGCCCATAAATTCCTGTCCGTCTAAATTAAAACTGATGGTCATAACGGATCCTTCCAGCTTTTTGTGAAATTCAAAACCTTCCTTTCTGTAACGTGTAATCGCACCGATACCGGAATTTTTGAAAATAGATGTATAATGTATTGCGGCTTCTTCCGCTTCTGAATCGAACCAAAAACAATTGGTGATACGTTGCTTAATAATTGACATATTTTTTGTTATAGTGAATTAATGTACTTTACCATTACAAATGTAGGTAGTTGATCACAGAATTTGCAAGATATAAAACGAAAATATAAAGGATAATTCCAACGGGTTGCAGGATTTTTATCGCCAAATTTTACCATGCTGCCGTCTTTGAAACGCAGGGTTATGTTGAGATAAGTATATGTATCGATGGGGTAACGTCAGGTGTTCTTATCAAATTTAATTTTCAATGTTACTGCATTATTGATCATATAAGCGATCCATAATAATAACAGTGGAACAATTACGATAAACTGCCGGTTACCACCACTGACCAATGAACTGCCGCCTAAATAAAGAAATGCAAAAACAACCAAACATTGTAAACTATATGGTATTTTTCTCCAATTGATGATAGTAAGTATAAAGCTTAATACCGTTAAAGAAAATAATATTGAAAAGTACCAGATCTTTAAAAGCGGGCGCTGGAAAGAATAGGTGTTTGGAAACCCAAATAACAGATTACTTATGTTTGAAACAATGTTTTTAATGTATTTCAAAGGATGCGCTTTGATGTTGGCGATGGCAATTTTCTTGTAAGCATTATCCTTTTCAACTCCTTTATATTTTAAAACTTCATCAATGTCTTTTTGGTGATTTACTTTTAGCAGTGTTGTGCTGGTGTTGGATGCAATGTCTCCATCAATATGATTTGCTGTAAATGTTTCATTGTCCCAACTGCCATATTCATTTTCATAAGGTGTGCTCATCCAATACAATGACATTCCTCCTGAATTTCCCCAATAAAATAATTTGCCTGTTAAATTATATGTATAAATAAGGTAAGGCATTGTAGTTGCAAAAGCAATGATCATGATCAATGCGCTTTTTCGGTAGTTTTGGGCACTTCTCTTTTTTAGCCATAAGAGAAGACTGGCTAATAATAAAAACATGAGTACGTATCCGAATATTACTTTGGTTAAAGCAATATATCCTAAAATAAATCCTGCTAAATACAGGTATTTATTTCCCTGGCCATTGAACCCTTTAATAGAGGCATAAATTAATATGGCAATTAAGAAGGTAGTAAAAACTTCCGTTTGCATCAAGGTCATATACGAATAAGCGATATAGCAAAATGCCCAGCACAAACTAAAGATCAATGATTTCCGGAATGATAAAAATTGTTGCATTGCTTTGAATAGTAAAACAATTGATAAGTACTGGAAAACTGCATTCAATAAAGTAAGGCACATGAGCGGTAAGCCCAATGATATGAATGGCGTTAATATTAATGGATACCCCGGGCCCCACCATAAATTAATATCAGGGGAAGGCGGTGAATAAAATCCGTGAAGGATATTCTTTGCGAAGAATATATATCCGCCTTCGTCTCCTTCCAATGCATCGTTACTGAATTTTAATACAAATACTATAAAGAATAATAGAAAGGGCAAAAATAATAAGTAAGGATTCCTGGTAAATTTAAAATTTCTCATAAAGATTAAAATTTAAACAGGCCATACTTGATTATACAATAAAGTGCTCTGAAGCCATCTTTCCAGCCGATCTTTTTTCCTTCTTCATAAGTACGGCCATAATAGGAGATACCAACTTCATATATCCTGATACCTTTTACCCTTCCGATTTTAGCGGTAATCTCTGGTTCAAATCCGAAACGTTTTTCTTTTAAAATAATTTTTTTAATAATGGGTGCTTTAAATAGTTTATAACAGGTTTCCATATCTGTAAGATTAATATTTGAAAACATGTTTGACAAATGCGTAAGAATCCGATTGCCTATTGTATGCCAGAAGAATAATACCCGATGTGGATTTCCTCCCATAAAACGGCTGCCATAAACCACATCTGCAAAGCCGTCTATTATGGGTTGTAATAATACATTATATTCCTGCGGGTTGTATTCCAAATCGGCATCCTGGATAACAATAAAATCTCCTGAGGCTTTTTCAATGCCTGTATGAAGTGCGGCGCCTTTTCCCTTATTAAAAGGATGTTTGAAATACTGGATGTTCAATTCTTTATTTTTTTGCTGGTATTGATATATTGCATCTTCAGTATCATCCGTTGAAAAGTCATTGACGATAATAACTTCTTTGTCAATACCTGCAATTAGTTGTACAGCTTTCACCTTGTCTAAGATCCGGTGAATAGTTTTGCCTTCATTAAATGCCGGGATTATTATTGAGAGTTTTTCCATGTCATTTTTTTATTTGCCTTACCCATAACGTAAAAGGCTTGCTATTAGTGTGGAAATCAGCTGTTTTGTTCTGTTGCTGATGCTATTTCTTAAAGAAACGAAATTTCCCCCAAACCTCAAAAAACTAATTAATCAACGGGTAAGCCATACAAAACGAATAGTAAATAAATATGTTTGGGATGCAGCAATAATTTTGTGTAAAGTGCGTTTGTGCTTGCTGTCAGAAACCTTAATTTTTTTGATCTTTTTTTTCTTACAGAACTGGAATACCCATCCTCAACAAATGTTTTGGTAAATGATCCAGGTTGTATGTTCTCTTTCAGCCTATTTATCAATTTAATTATTGTTGACTACTTGCTGCATATATTTTTCAACCCTTGATTCCCCGGTTTTGGATTGTTTGGGTGCCAAAAAATAAAGATTGTATACTCATCGCCGTCCCATTTAACTGTCTGTGCAAAATTTAAACCCTTAGCGAGCCACGGAAACTCCTGGCGGCATAGTAAGATTCAGCACCGTTGTGATATACGAAAACATGGCCATAGCGGAAATCACAAAAAAGGGCACCGCCGAGTTCTCTGATATCCGAAGCTGTTTTTATCCAACTCGATGTTTTCATATCGAAATTTTCTCCTGCCATTTGGCGGGACTGAAATGCTCTATATTGTTCTTCTGTTAAAAGCTCAATGCCCATATCAGCTGCCATCTCAACAGCACTATTTTTCGGTTTATGCTCTTTTCTTGCCTCCAGCGCTTCATGATCGTAACAAACACTTCTGCGGCCTTTAGGGCTTTCCGCTGAACAATCGTAAAAAATGTATTCGCCGGTCTTTTTATCATGATCAACAACATCCGGTTCACCGCCGGTTCTTTCCATTTCATTGAGCGACCACAGTTTCTCCCTATTAACTTCCAGCTTTGCTTGTACTTTAGCCCATTCAAAACCTTTATGGCGCTTCATATTTTTCTCGAAACGGGTTTTCAATGTGCTGAGTAGTTCTTTATGTTGTTCTGAAGACAACTTATTTTTATTGCTTTTCATGTGTTTATGTTATCTCTGTTGAAATCAAATTTACTAATCATTTAATCTAATCCCTTTCTATTGATAATTTGCTGCATATATTTTTCAATTCTTGCCTCACGGGTTTTGGATTGTTTGTCAAAGAACAAGACTGTAATCAATTGAATATATTCGATTTATAACAAGACGATAGTGATTTATTCTTGTAAACTTGATGGCACTAATGTTCAACAAGTCATTGATGGCTCTGCTTTACCCAATGAAGCACTTTCACTTGGAGGCGCTAATTAGTTAAACAAATAATTCAAGTCTAATGTATTAGAATTTACGTTTAAATAAGTTAATTTTGTAACAATATAAACTGTTTTTGGGTTATGGTTGCCCGTTATACTTTGGGTCGAAGTCCACCATCCATTCAAAGCCAAATTTGTCTCTAAACATTCCAAAATAAGAACCCCACGGACTGTCTGCAATAGGCATTTCAATTTGTCCGCCTGCTGAAAGTCCGCTAAACAATTTGTCTGCTTCTTCTTTACTTTCTGCACTAATAGAAATTTTGCTTCTATTCTCATTTTCATTGTGTTTGCCCATAAATTCTGGTGTATCGCTTCCCATTAACACACTACTTTTACCTATTGGTAAGGCAATGTGCATTATTTTTTCGGCTTCGTTTTTCGATATAGGTTGCTCAGCCATAGCCATATCTTTGAAACGTGCTACCATTGCAAACTCTCCACCAAAAACTGATTTGTAGAAGGTAAATGCTTCTTCCGCATTTCCGTTAAAATGTAAATAAGGATTTATTTGTGCCATATTTTTATATTTATTTTGTGAACAATTTTTAAGCGTCTGGGATATTTGGTTCTACCAACCGTTTTAATCAAAAGAATTCCTCGCAGCTTGCTGCGGGGTGGCTGTTTGTATTTTGTACGATATTTGTATTGTGAGCGAACATATTCATAAGCGGCATAACAAAAGTTTATTGCTGTATCATTTGGTTTGTCCGATAAAATAT
>JANNBU010000192.1:0-3468 GCA_031385805.1 Ferruginibacter sp. | reverse complement strand
TTATCTATTTTCTTAAGGAATTCATCAATGATATCATCCATTTTCTGTTCTAAGAAATGCATTACTTCCAACCTGGTATTATTCAATTTCATTTTCGTGTTCAGCAACATTTCATAAATAAGGGACTTACAATCTGGCTGTTATTTTTAAGATGATCTTTTCCCCTGCCGGGATAATAGAATTGCGGTGCTTCTGTAAAATTAATCTAATTATAATTAACAACATTAAAGAAGAATTGTTCTGTAATTAAGACCCTTTCAATAAAAATCAGCTTTAGAAATTTATCTTTACAACATGAGAGTTATTTTAAAAACAGCAATCAATATTTAATGTTATCAGTAATTATTAATTCAATATAATTATATTGCATTCATAATTTTATTCCATGAGAAAAACCCTTTTATTGTCACTGGCCTTATTATTTATTACAACTGTACATGCGCAGTTTAGTATAAAGCCTGCCCCTTCCCCGGCATTTTCAGAAAACCTCGCTAAAATAACCCGTGCTTTCCGCAACAATTATTACGCAGTGCAAGGCGATAAATTGTCATCGCAGGACGATATGGATGTTTATAGTTCCGCTGTTGTACTGCCGGGTGCACAGCATTGTGTTATATACCGCTTTCATTCCAAAACAGATACCACTGCAAGCTGGCAGGGCATTATGTATGCTGGCGATAATTATAAACAGGCTTTAAAAATTTATAAGGATAATTGCAAATTAGTTAACAGGTGCAAAATAAACCTGGAAGGAAGTGCAGCAGCCGTTTTTACCGGTAAAATTGACCAGCCTGAAACCGATCTGCGGTTTGTAAGTTCTGTATTTTCACTAAACACAAAAGATGCCGCTTATGAACAGTTTTATGCAGAAGTGGAATTGGTGAATTTGAATTTTGATCAATGGGAAGTGAGGTTGAATTTGCAGAATAAGAAAGATGATGATGAAAAATGATCCCGGATACAAGATACCGGATTGCGACTTTTTAAGAAATAGGGATCTGTAAGCAGCATGAATATGTACTTGAGATCGATCATTAGATATTTTTATTATTAAGACCTCACTCCTACTTTAAAAGCAAGGCTGAAATACGAATAGGCATCGCCTGTTTTATTATTATTGATGAATTGCCATTCCTGTCCTGTGTTGAAAGGCGGATGTTTGGCGCTGCCGGCAGCTTCACCTACACCAATATAAGAATCATGGCTTTCCAAACGGAAACCATACGATTTACCTTTAGCGAGATGAATGGATGGAATATTAAATGCGATCCATTTGCCACTATCCGCCTTTTTAACATCAACACTGGAAGAACCCAATGCAGGACCCCAGCTATTTTGTTGCGGATCAAAACTGTGAATGGTCATCATTACATTACCCGGTTGAGAAACAATATTTGAATATACTTCAATGGCTTCAACATCGCCTTCTGAAGCTGCGATAAATGTTTGCCCTCTTGCAATGTCATTGTTTTCAATAGGATGGTGGCCAATCCAACCGGTTGTATTATTGGTGATCTGTTCAACCATAGGATGTAATGAATGGGGGGTATTTGCTTTCATTGCTTACAATTTTAATTTTTAATATTAAATGAAGCAGGCAGGCCGGTAAGTGTATTGTAATTAACATCTTTTTACTGAAATTATTATGCAAAACCACTTCTTTTAAGCAAATTTTAGCACTTGGCATAATTTCTGAATGAACAAGATTAACCAGTTTGTATAATCAGCGGGTTTAATTTTTTTACATGAATAAATTAATCAGGGGTTTAATTGCAGGATATGGCGCAAAGAAACTTGGCGGCGGATGTCTATCTACCATCTTGTTGTTTGTTATTATATACTATGCACTGGGACAGTGTAATTAATGATGCGGCAGTTTATCATGCATTGCTGCTGTAGGGAATGCATGTTTTTATGATTAGTAAATATTAAAGTACTGCCAAATCTCTTTAGAATAATTTGTCATTGCTTTCAGTGGTATAAGTTTTCGTGTAAACT
Organism: Ferruginibacter sp.; assembly: GCA_031385805.1. Taxonomy (GTDB): domain Bacteria; phylum Bacteroidota; class Bacteroidia; order Chitinophagales; family Chitinophagaceae; genus Ferruginibacter. The sequence goes on along the minus strand of JANNBU010000192.1, from coordinate 1,470 downwards.
TTTTTCCCCGAAATGAGTTTAAAGTCCAGCACCTGGTTCTCCCTTTTTTCAATTTTCATTACCTGGAATTTCGAATTTGTATAAATATAAGATTCGAGTACAATTCCCCTTCAATTGCATCATCAATTTGTAAAACAGAATGTCCCATATCACCTGATTTAATTTCTACCCTGAAAACAAGCCAATCGTCTTGAGAGCCCGGAAACCTTACTGGTATTGGTTTTTTTATGGTGTTTTATCATACCCAAGACTGTTTAAGAGCTTATTTAATTTTGAATACCGCAGTAATTTTTATTGAAAATTAGTTATTGGATATACTTTTTAATTATTATTTTTATTAAAAATACCATGACATCAAAAGCTACCAGCCCAGAGCAATACATAAAAGAATTACCGGCAGACAGAAAAGAAGCAATGGTTAAGTTAAGAGAGACAATTCTTAAGAACATACCAAAAGGTTTTAAAGAAGTAATAAGTTATGGGATGCCGGGTTATGTGGTACCGCATGAAATTTACCCTGCGGGTTATCATTGTGATGCAAAACAGCCGTTGCCATTTATTTGCATTGCATCTCAAAAGAATTTTATTGCGTTACATCACCTGGGAATTTATGGCTCACCTGTTTTATTAGAATGGTTTGTTGCTGAATATCCAAAACACAGTGTTGCAAAATTAGACATGGGCAAAGGTTGCATCCGGTTTAAGAAACCTGAACAGATACCTTATAAATTAGTTGCCGAACTGGTAAAAAAAATCACGGTAAAGGAATGGATAAAATGTTATGAAGATAACCTGAAGAACAGAAAAAAATAATTGCCTTTTTAGTAAGTGGCCGGTATGGACTACGGCCACGGGTTGCTGAGGACAACCACCGGGGCAACAAAAAATTTTCCCCTATATATGAATAATAAAAATAAGTTTCCTACATTCACTTAAAATAGCTTTATGAAAATATTTGTTGCCGGCTTACCTTACGATTTGGATGATGCAGAATTGACGGAAATATTCGAAAAATTCGGAACCATTACTTCGGCCAGGGTGGCCATGGATAAAGAGACGGGTAAAAGCAAGGGATTTGGCTTTGTGGAAATGCCCGATGCTGCTGAAGCAAAAGATGCCATAGAAAGCCTGAACGATATTTCGCTTGGAAAAAAGCCCTTGGTGGTAAAACAGGCAGAAGAGCGTAGCGGCCCTCCTTCGGGAGGATCATCCCGTGGTGGCGGGGGTTATAATAGCGGTGGCTTTAATAATAACCGCAGCCGTTAACCTCTCTTCACAAGGGTTTTCATCATTTACAGTTTACTGCATATTAGCTTCAGGATAATATCCTTTTAATCAAAAGAATTCCTCGCAGCTTGCTGCGGGGTGGCTGTTTGTATTTTGTACGATATTTGTATTGTGAGCGAACATATTCATAAGCGGCATAACAAAAGTTTATTGCTGTATCATTTGGTTTGTCCGATAAAATAT
>JANNBU010000184.1:0-3538 GCA_031385805.1 Ferruginibacter sp. | reverse complement strand
ATATTTTATTTTTCAAACTAATAAACAGCAAGCCAACAGAAACCGGGGAAATATCTGTCAGTGGGAACCATGGCCTGGGATTAAAAAATGTACAAAAAAGACTATCACTGATCTACCCTGACCGGCATAAATTAGAAATTTCAGATGATCCTTCTGAATATTCAGTCTGGTTAGAAATTATTTTGGCAAACCCAGAAGGGGTAATAAAGAAAACTTCGGCAAAAAAAGAAGAAGCTGAATATGAGCTTGCATAAATTCATTTTTTCAAAACGGGCGCCGAATACCTATATCCGCCATATTATTTTTTGGCTGGTATGGTGGTTGTATTTTCTGGCCACCGGGTATTTTGTACCACAACTAAATCCCTGGAACCAGAAAACAGAATATTTAATATTGAACTCTTCTGTTATTTTGCAATCGGTGCTGATATTGTTCATCCAAATGCTGGCTTGTTACGCTATTATTTATTTTTTACTGCCGCGGTATTTATTGAAAAAAAGATATTTGTTGTTTATATCCGGTATTATCCTGTTAAGTTTAGCTGTAGTGCAGGTAAGCTATTTTATTATTACCGTTGTTATGCCATTTTTCGAATCTGGTATTTTAAAAACTACTGTACTTGTGCATAAAACAACCTATTGGGCTGGTATTTCTGAAGGGGGAATTAATTCCATAAAAATTATTGTTGCTGCTACATCTATAAAAATTGGAAAACGGTGGTGGTTTACACATAAAGAAAAAGAACGCCTTGAAAAGGAAAAAATAGATACCGAATTAAAATTACTTAAAGCACAGATTCATCCCGGCTTTCTTTTTAACACACTGAACAATATTTATTCATCCGCTTTAGCATCGTCTCCCAGTGCACCTGAAATGTTATTGAAGCTTTCAGACATATTAAGCTATATGCTATATGAATGTGAGGAACGGGAAGTATGCCTTAAAAAAGAAATAAAAATGCTTGAAGACTATATTTCGCTTGAGAAATTACGATTGGGTAATAAACTTGAATTAAATATACTGATCAAAGGAGATGCCTCCGCTGAAAAATTTGCCCCCTTGGTATTGCTTAGTTTTATTGAAAACAGTTTTAAACAATGCAGTAACCGAATGACGGAACAGCCCTGGATCAATTTTGAAATACAAATTGAAAATCATGTACTGGAAATGAAACTGATGAATGGCAAATCTTCTGAAATGGAAATAACAGAAGAATCTGAAGAAGGTGGGTTAGTTCAGGTACAGAAGCGATTACAGCTTTTATACCCTGGCTGTCACGAATTGAAGATAACAGAAGAACGAGAAATTATGATGGTGAATCTGCGGGTCAGACTAAAGTGGTTACAGGAAAATACTGGACCTTTGTACATGAAAGAAACAAAAATCTCATCGATATTTTCAGGAGCCCTTTCAGAAACCTAAATTTTCGTAAGTATTGTATCATGTCGTTAAGCAAAAAAATAAAATGCCTTATCATTGATGACGAACCTCCTGCACAGGTTGTTTTAAAAAAATACATTTCACAGGTGCCTTCCCTTGAACTGGCAGGTACCTGCAACAATGCAATGGAAGCTATCTCCTTTTTGCAAAACCAAACAGTTGATCTCCTTTTCCTTGACATTCAAATGCCTGGTTTATTAGGCACAAATTTCATCCGTACTATAAATAATCCACCCAAAGTAATTTTTACCACTGCCTATAGAAAATTTGCGGTGGAAGGATTTGAACTGAATGCCGTTGATTATTTACTGAAACCTATTAGCTTCGACCGTTTTATTATGGGAGTAAACAAGGTTTTACAGCTTAATTTTCAACCTGCAAATGGAATTTTTAAGGGTGGTGAATCAAAAACGGAAGATAATCACCCCTTCCTGTACCTTAGGGCAGACCGTAAAATGGTTAAAATAGTATTTGATGATATTGTGTTTATTGAAAGTCTTAAAGATTATATCAAAATCGTGACGGTACATAAAACCATCATTAGCCGTCAATCTATTTCATCCCTGGAGTCCATGTTGCCTAAAGATGCCTTTCTGAGGATTCACCGCTCTTATATTGTTGCCATTAAAAGGATTGATTCCTATAATGGAGAAACCATAGACATAGCGAAAAATGAATTGCCGATCGGAAGATTTTTCAAACACGAAGTCAACACCCAGTTAGGTAAATAAATAGACTTACAGCTTTTCGTTTACTGTTATGAAAAAACATTGGCTCCATACCATACTCATCATCTTTCTCTTAAGCGGGGTTAGATTCTATGGTTATGCACAGACCGGAACTATTAAAGGAAAAGTGCAGGGACGTGAAGGGGCTTTGCAGGTAGCAACCGTATCAGCAGAAAATATAACCGTATTAACTGATAAAAATGGAGAATTTTCTTTAACGTTGAAACCTGGTATTTATACTTTAATCATTACCCATATCAGCTATAAAAAGATTATTCAGAAAATAAAAATAGAAACAAACGACACACAATCATTTGATTTTATCCTTACACCACTTGATTATATTGAAGAAGCGGTAGTACTCGGTTCCCGTTCAGTAATACAAAGAATCAGGCTTAATACAACGGTACCTGTGGATATTTTTTCATCCAATAATTTAGTGCAGACCGGTCACACCAATCTTACACAAATTATCGGTTTTGTTGCGCCTTCTTTCAATGCATCCCGTCAATTGGTGAATGAACCGGTAACCTTTCGGGGTCTTGACCCTGACCAGGTACTGATCATGGTAAATGGTACCCGTTACCACAATATGGCATATCTCAATGATGGCAGGGTAAGAGGCACCCTGGGTCGTGGCTCCGTTGCCAATGACCTGAACTCCATCCCGTTTTCAGCTATTGAGAAGATTGAAGTGTTGCGTGACGGAGCATCAGCACAATATGGATCGGATGCCATTGCTGGTGTAATAAATATTCATTTAAAAAAATCAACCGGAAAAACTTCTGTTCTACTGCATACAGGTCAGTTTTATAGTGGCGACGGAGAAAATATCAGCCTTGGAATAAACCGTGGCTTTCCCATTGGAAAAAGCCTGGCTGACGGCAGGCAGGGCTTTCTGAATTTCTCCGCGGACTTTCGTTATCGTAATCCTACTTCCCGGGGAGGAGAATATAAAGGAACTGTTTATATAAATAACCCTCCCCTTGACGACTCTATTATCCAGGCAAGAAATTTCAGCCGGATCAAAGTCAGTAATGCCGGCACTACTAAACTCAGCAGCATGGGAATATTAATTAACGGTGGATATCATATTGGAGACAAGACAGAAATGTTCTGGACTGCTGTGTTCAACAGCCGTAAAAATATATTCACAGGTTCTTACATTTTTTTTAAAAATCCAAGGCAGGTGAATACAGATTTATATCCTGATGGATTTAAGCCCCTATCGAAACAAAATATTTTAGATATTTCTACAATAGCTGGCATTAAAGGTGAAACTAAAAATAAATGGCACTGGGAATACAACAGTGCTTATGGCTCCAATGACGGCAAATATTATTCTGAAAATACAAACAATGCATCGCAAT
>JANNBU010000147.1:0-5331 GCA_031385805.1 Ferruginibacter sp. | reverse complement strand
CATGGTTGCAAGATAATAAGAATAACCCTGCCTACCGGCAGGCAGGCCTGTTGGCAGTTGCAAACCCCGACAGCGGTTATTGGGGAAATGGATCGCCGGTATCAAAGAATTACCTGGCCATACCAGTATTCGTACAACCATGATCTATATCCAGGTGAGTAAGAAATATCTTTAGAAAATTCAGCCAGCACTTGATAAACTACTACAAAACAGCCATTCGCCAGATTTCAAAAAAGTAGCGGTTTTGTGGAGAAAATCTGTAGAAATTGCGCTACTTTAGGAGGAAGGAGTAGCGGATAATAACATGTTATGCGCAATGCAAAAAACCGTAAGTAATGAAACCTTCAAGAGAAGTGAATATCACTTTTCTTTCTTTTAGGTTTTTATATTTTATTTTACACCTGATAAAAAAATAAAACAATAATATATGCAATCAAAAGCAACAACACCGGATGAGTATATCGCTGAATTGCCAGCAGATAGAAAAGAAGCAATGACAAAATTGCGTAAAGAAGTATTAAGAAATCTTCCCAAAGGTTTTAAGGAAGCGATGGGCTATGGAGCGATGGGCTATGTTGTTCCGCATTCACTTTATCCTAATGGTTACCATTGTAAACCAACAGACCCATTGCCGTTTGCTGGTTTTGCCAGTCAGAAAAATTTTATTGCATTTTATCACATGGGCATTTATGCTGACCCAAAACTGTTGAAATGGTTTGTAACAGAATATCCAAAACATACCGATGCTAAATTGGATATGGGTAAAAGCTGTATCCGTTTTAAAAAACCTGAAAAAATTCCTTTTAAATTATTTGGTGAGTTGATGAGTAAAATGACGGTGAAAGATTGGATTGAAAAGTATGAGTCGGTACTTAAGACTCCTTCTAAGAAAAAGTAATTACGTCAGGGTTGCATTCCAACAGAAAATACCAAATGTCCATCGCGTAAAATTTATCTTGAAATAATTAGCTTGTTATTTTTGTTTCTGTTTTTTAACAAGACTATAAAGCTATTATTTGGTAAGAACATAAAACAACAAACAGTTGTGATTATAGGGAAATAGAACTTTTATATAAAATAAACCTTCCCTTTAAAAACAATTTATACCTTCTATTAACCGCCGACAGGGTTTGCAACCGCTGTCGGGGTTAGGGGAATTTTCTGAAAATGGTATAATTCAAAATCACTTCCATTAATAAAAAAATAATAGCTGCTAAAACAAACGGGAAGAATTTATCCTGGTAACGGACGGTATTGATGATCTCTACTTTTGATTTTTCCAACACGTCGATATTCCTGTAAATACCTGCGAGGCTTTCATTATCCCTGGCACGAAAATATTTCCCTCCCGTTTCTACAGCAATCTCTGTTAATAATTTTTCATCAATAGAAACTTTTTCATTCTGCATAACTATTCCGAGTGGAGTATTTACAGGTTGTGGCGCATATCCCTCTGACCCCATGCCAATGGTATATACTCTTATTCCAAATGACTTCGCAATTTCTTTGGCTGTTTTGGGATCTATCAATCCGCCATTATTTTCCCCGTCTGTTAAAAGTAAAACCACTTTTGTTTTATTAGTGCTTTTTCGTAGCCTGTCTACACTGGTAGAAAGGCCGGAACCAATGGCTGTACCATCTTCGAGCAAACCATTCCTGATACCCTGTACAGCCGTTACTAAAACATTGTGGTCGGTGGTAAGCGGGCATAACGTAAAGCTTTCGCCTGAAAAGATCACGATCCCGATCCTGTCTGTCAATCTTTTATTTACAAAATCAATGGCAACTTTTTTTGCTGCCTCTAACCGGTTTGGTAGAAAATCCTGTGCGGTCATACTTCCACTTACATCAATACATAAAATAATATCTATTCCCTCTCCTTCTGCATGCTGCTCATCATTCATTGTTTGTGGTTGTGCCAGTGCAATAATGATCAGGGACAGGCATAACAACCTGCAAATAAACGGCAAATGCCTAAACGAGGTTTTCCATGATCCTAAACCGGTTTTAGTAATAACAGATACCGGGACAGAAGACCGGCTACTATTATTCTTAAGTATATACCAACCAATCAATACAGGCAATAATATAAACAATGCAAAAGCCCAGGGCTTGCCAAAAATAATATCGTTGAAATAATCAAATAGCAAAATGCATTATTGTTTTTGTTGTGACTGATCCTTTTCTATGAGTTCTATGGCCGTTTTGATCTGCGCATGGCTTTGATCGGATTCTGAAATACCCGGGATATATTTTGCAAACTTAACTGCATCTGCACAACGTAAAGTTTCTGCAACTGATGAAAGCAAAGCAGGATCATTTCCCTGCTCTTTTATACCCATTAAAATATCGCCGGTAGTTTTATTCATCAGGTTCTTTGATTGCTTCCTGCTGTAATATTTTCTAAAAATTTCTGAAAGGGCAACATGATATGTTTTAATTTGTTCGGGTTTATCCAGGTCATATTGTTTTAATTCCATTAAAGCTTTTATTGCTTCATCGTAAGGAGAAAGTGCGGAATGAAATATCGGTAATGGTTTCTTTTTCCGGTTTTTAAAATAGAAGTAAAGTAATAGGATGATAATGACCACGACAACTATTGCTGCGGCAACATAAAACCAGAAATAATCCTTTATAGAAACTTCCATTACCGGCTTTATATCCCTTAACTGGTTGGTACTGTCGGCTGCTGAATAACCTACATTGACCAGGATAGAATCTGTGTTGAACTTACCGGAAATATTATTTTTTTTCAGAACCACTTCAAATGAAGGAATATGCCAGGAACCGGAATCAAAACTTGTAAAAATTATTTTTTTACGAATGAGGAAAGTGCCGTTGCTGCTGACGGTATCAAAAATTTTATTTTCAATTACCTCAAGATGTGGAATTGAATCAGGGAGTTTTAAATTTACTGCATAACCTTCGGCAGGAAGGTTTAGCATTAATTCATATTCGATCCGCTCGCCAATTAATATGGCTGTCTTGTCTGTTTTTACTCCAACAGATTGTGCATGCAGGCTAATACCGGCAACACTAAAGAATAACAACAAAATAAACTGATATGTAAAATGCCTGGTAGAGATAATGATCTATTTTCTTTTTAAAAAAAACTTTTGCAAAACTTTTACGTAATCCTCATCTGTACGAACATGTAACAGGTCGGCACCCGCCTTCCTGAAATATTTTGTACAGGTTTCTGTTTGTTCAAAAAACTGTTGCTGGTAATTATAGCGAACCACAGGATCGCTGCTGTCAATAATTTTTATTTTACCTGTTTCGGCATCTTCTAATTGCAATAACCCGGCATTGGGCAATTGCATATCCATTTTATCATACACTTTGATGCCGATCACATCATGCTTCTTGCCAATTACTTTCAGGTCATTATCATAACCGGAATCTAAAAAATCACTCAATAAAAATGAAATACTTTTTTGCCGGGTAGTGTTATTGAAATATTTTATAGCAGCATCTAAGTTCGTACCTCTTGTGCGTGGCTCCACGGTGAGCATTTCCCTAACAATATATAAAGCATGTATTCTGCCTTTTTTGGGAGGAATGTATTTTTCAATTTTATTGCTGAAGAAGATCACACCTACTTTATCATTGTTGCTGACAGCGCTGAAAGCAAGTACAGCAGCTATTTCCGTAATAAGTTCTTTTTTTCGTTTACCGGTGCTGCCGAATAAATTGCTGGTGCTGGTATCTATTAAGAGCATTAAAGTAAGTTCTCTTTCCTCTTCAAATAATTTGGTGAACGGGTGAGAAAAACGGGCACTTACATTCCAATCAATAAACCTCACATCATCGCCGGCGGTATATTCCCTCACTTCCCTGAAACTCATTCCCTTTCCTTTAAAAGCAGAATGATATTCACCTGTAAAAAGATGGGTGGTTATTTTTTTACTTTTAATTTCCAGTTCCCGAACCTTTTTTAGCAATTCGGTTGTAGTCAATAGCCCTGCCCTTTCCTGAGAAAGGGTTTCTGCGGAATTATGTTCTGTATTTTTTTTTCTGTTAAACAATTGTAGCTAACAATTAAATGATTTGTTTTATAAAGACAATTAACACAAATTGTCATTCTGGTAATCTATTGAGAGATGCTTCGTTCCCTGCCTACCGGCAGGCAGGCTCAGCATGACAAGTCGACTATCCGTTAAGGAACATTCACTGCCTTCAATATCTCATTGATCACCTGTTCCACATCCACGCTTTCTGCTTCTGCTTCATAAGTGAGGCCAATGCGGTGACGTAAAACATCCTTACTAATATCTTTTACATCTTCGGGTATGACATAACCTCTTTTATTTAAAAATGCGTGTGCTTTTGCAGCTAGTGCCAGGTTAATGCTTGCTCTGGGTGAACCTCCAAAACTTATAAGTGGTTTTAGTTTAGCGAGATTATATTTTTCCGGGAAACGGGTTGCGAAAACAATATCCAGAATATAATTCTCCACTTTTTCATCTAAGTAAACCTGTCTTACCAATTCTCTTGCTGTAATAATTTCAGCGGTAGATGCAACAGCATTTATTACAGGCGCCTGTAATCCCAGCGTATTCTGACGAATGATCAGCTGTTCTTCCGATTTGGTTGGATATCCCACAACCACTTTCAGCATGAACCTGTCAACCTGCGCTTCGGGTAATGGATAAGTACCCTCTTGTTCTATGGGATTTTGTGTTGCCAATACGAGAAAGGGTTCCTGTAATTTATAACTCGTATCGCCAATGGTTACCTGCCTTTCCTGCATGGCTTCCAGCAATGCACTCTGCACTTTTGCCGGGGCACGGTTTATTTCATCAGCTAAAATAAAATTTGAAAAAATGGGGCCCTTGCGGACAAAGAATTCATTTTTTGATTGGTTATAGATCATGGTACCAACCACATCGGCAGGTAACAGGTCGGGGGTAAATTGTATGCGGCTGAAATCTGCCTTTACCGTTTGTGACAGGGATTTTATGGCTAATGTTTTTGCCAGGCCCGGAACACCTTCGAGCAATATATGCCCATTACTCAATAAACCGATCAGCAATCGTTCTATCATGGTTTGCTGTCCAACGATCACTTTACCCAATTCATCATTGATCCTGGTAATAAAGGCTGATGAATGACTGATCTTTTCATTTAATAACCGGATGTCTTCTGCAGTTTGTAACATAAATCTGTTTTTAAAAATCCTTCAATATACTTAATTCAATTGGCCTGAAGGATCAACAACTTTAAAATGGTTAAATTAAGTATTAAAATAAAGTCTCTCTAATTTCTTTATTCCTAAGATGTGCAAAGAAAACAAAACTTTATTTGCTCCCAACGGGGAGCTGCAAATTA
>JANNBU010000256.1:0-4266 GCA_031385805.1 Ferruginibacter sp. | reverse complement strand
GAAGAGGTAATTCAAAAATATATTCATGAACAAGGCGATGAAAAAAAGATTTATAAAAAGTTCCATTCAAATCAGTTGAGATTGTTTTAGTGTATTTGTATTCGATACCTCGTCAGCTTGCTGCGGGGTAATTCATTCATTTTTCTTCTTTGTTTAAACTTTAATTGTATGCCAAAAAATAAACAAACTATCAAAAATGCCTTGCAGGAAGCCGAAAAATGGATGGCTGTTGAAAGTGTACAAGGCGTAGCACAGGGAAAGAGTAAAGGGAAGGACTGTATTGTAGTAATTGTATCGAAACCCAAAAATGAAATGAAAGGAAAAATTCCTGTCACACTCATGGGACATGAAGTTGTACTTGAGTATAGTGGGCCAATACAAGCACTGGATAGCGTCAAATGAAATGTCAAAAGTTTTGATATTTTCAGAAACCATTTTTCACATAGAAAGTCAAAAATAGTTTTGACATTATATCATCATTAATTTTACCTAATCCCTTTTTTAAAGAAATCTTTTATTAAAACAACATACGGACAGGGCTCCTCTTACTTTCCGGCTTTCAAAATAATGACAGCATTGCGAGGCAATAACTGGTGAGCAGTAAAATATTCTCGTCATTTAAAATCAGAATGGATTTTATTATCAGAGGTATCCAATTAAAAAGGGTTTATTATTACCTGCATTTACCGTTAAAATACCTTTTTGTTTAATTCTTTGTTTTACCAATTTTACTGTAAGATTTGAGCATTAAATACAAACAGATGGTATTTATTTTTACATACAGGTTCAGAAAGTTTATAACAAGCCACTCAGCAGTTTTCAATCCATACTCTTTTATCCCGCCAGCGGCGGAGACTTACCTATCCGCCGCTGTTTTATATTCCTGTATCAGTAAGCATGGATGATGTGAATAAGCATGGATGATGTGAATGATTTACCTGGAAATTATCCATTCGTACAATGTAGTGTATTAAGTTTTTAAAATATCAGTAACGGATGTTTGCATCTGTGAAAATTAGTTATTAAGTTAGTGTTGAAGTCCATACTCTCGAACAGCCTTATTTGCTACTATAGAAAATTCCTTTTATTTATTGATTTGATTATTTCATATACAGTGAAAATAATTTTACTGCGAGTATTGTAGTGTTATTTATTTGATACCCGATAAACCATAAACCGGTAAGCCGAAAACGGTTTTTTAGAGTAGGCAAAAAAATCATACCATGACAATAATTGAAATCATTAATAGCGTACTCGCTGGCGGGCTTTTAGGTGCGCTTGGACAAGGCGTAAGGACCGCTGTTGGGCTTAAAAAATTTAATGAAGATAATACTGCGAAAGTGGCCGAAAATAAACCTGCTGAAGAATTTAGTACAAGCCGTATGGTAATCAGCATATTTATTGGTTTTGTTGCAGGCGCAATTGGAATGCTTGTGAAAGGTTCGGGCCTTGCAGTAAAAGGCAATTATAGTACAGAATCAATTATTACTATCATAGCCATTGGTTACTCCGGTGCAGATTTCATTGAAGGTGTCTTTACTACTTACATAAAAAAAGTTGCTCCAGTAAGTACTGATACAGTTTCAACCGGTAATTTAAAAAACAATACTTCGTCATCAAATGAGCAGCCTCTTTCTGTAGCTGATGAAGCTAATTTTTCAAACAGCCCTGCTCAGGGATAAAAAAAATAATTATGAATATTATAAATATCCAAAGTCCAAATTTTACTTCCGGAAGAAAAATATATAAACCCGAAGCCATTGTTATTCATATAATGGAAGGCACTTTGTCGGGCACCGATAGTTGGTTCAAAAATCCGGCATCAAAAGTATCTGCCCATTATGGAATTGGTAAAACAGGTGAAGTGCACCAGTACGTTGATGAGATAAATACGGCCTGGCATGCAGGCAGGGTAAATGCACCAAGTTGGCAGCTAATTAAACCGGCTGGTAATGGATTATTTATTAATCCCAATTATTATACAGTAGGGATTGAACACGAAGGGAATGAAAATAGTGACTGGACAGATGCTATGTATAATAGCAGCAGCGAAATGATAAGGGCAATAAGCAACAGGTGGAATATACCTATTGACAGGAACCATATATTCGGGCATCACGAAATTTATTCATTAAAGACTTGTCCGGGTAGCAAGGTTGATCTTAATAAGTTAATTGCATTGGCTTCTAACAGCCCGATACCAGAAAATACACCAGTGATAGAAAAAGTATCGCAACCAGGTAGAGCAACTACTAAAGTATTACTTAACATACGTACTCAACCTAATACAAGTACAGCACCCTTTACCAGGATAGCAGCAGGAGTTCAACTTTCTTATGATGGATTTGCCAGCAATGGCGAAAAAGTAAATGGTAACAGTAAATGGTTTTTTACACATGATGGAAATTGGTTTTGGAGTGGTGGGGTGGAGCCGATAATAGCTTAAAAAATATTATTATGCTATTGCAGTAATCATATAAGTAATTCGAATGGTTTATTAATTATTGATTGAGATAATATGCATAACAACACCAAAAAGAAATTAAATAGCATAAAAAAATATATCCAGCGTAATTATAAAAACTGGGTAAAAGAATATCCTAATTTAATAGGTGCATACCCGGGTGAGAAAATAACCTCCGGTGAATATACAGGGAGATATTCAATTGTTTTTATGGTATCCAAAAAACAAAAAAAGCCAGCTAAGGCAATACCAAAACATTTTGAACTAGTAGTTTCTAAAAAAGGAAAAAAGAAAGTCCCCAGTGATGTAATAAAATCTAAAAGAATAATATTCAGGACTGCAAACCTGGCCGATAAAATAAAAAGAAAAAGCTTAAACGATTTCGGTTCCAATGGGATTTTTTTAAGGAAGGGACAACGCATATATGCCTGTACCAATGCACATGTTTTATTGCCAGACATGATTGATGCAGGCCAAACTTATTTTTTTAAGCCGATCAATCAACAAATACAGCCAACTGTTTCAATCAGCAACAGGCAGGGAGAGACATTTGATGCTTATCTTCAGGAAGGCGTTTTTGATGGAATAGATGCAGCTATTGCAAGAATGGATGACCCGGCTGATGTAGGAAATAGGCTGCCGGGTTTTGGACGGCCTACCGGTATAATAAAAATTGACAGCAGCGATGAAGGGTTATTTGTTCAAATGGCAGGATTCGTTACAGGCGCAAGTGAGGGTAACGTTGAAAATGCAGGACTTACCATTTCAACTCCCATCCCCGGTGTATTTTTACATGACCTTATTGAAACAAGCATTTTCAGCCGGAAAGGAGATTCAGGATCCCCGGTTTTTACCAATACACTGAAAATTGCAGGCATTGTATTGGGCGGATTTGATGATGCCAAGACCTATATTGTTCCGATTGACCAGATTTTAAAATTCTTTCAATGTGATCTTTTTATTAATTTTTAAACCAACGTAAGATGATAAACAAAATTTCAATCCTGCTGTTACATTTTTTTTGCACCACTAACATTTTTTGCCAAGACACCATTGAGATTAGAACTGGCAAGGGCCAGGATGCAATAGAATTTGACAAAATTAATAATTCTAAAACTATTTTTAATGAGGGTGATATATTAAAAATATTTATTACAGTAAAAGGCAAGATAGATAACACAAAAACCTATCAGCTATATTTTAATAAGAGTAAAGGAGATTGTGGGTCTTCTTTTAAAGGAAATGTAAAGAATTTTGAATCCGGCTGTGGCAAGGATTTGCGAGGCGAATCACTTAGCATCAAGGATGAAAGTAATAATGATTTGTTTACATTTTTTTTATCAAAGCCAGTTGAAAAAAAAACTGATCTAACTAATATCCTGAAACCGGCAATTGAAGAAATAAAAAGTAAATTCTCCCAGCTGTCATCAACTGTATATGGCTTACAGGTACCTGGCGGTAATAGGAATACTGCTTATACAGGCAGAAAGTACGTACACATTTTCCTGGACCAGTTTGGTAATAATGTATTCAGCACTATACCCCAGGGAATATCAAACCGTCAGTATATAGTACATATATTTTATCTCGAAAATGAAAATGATCTTCGCTTCCGGATACTTTCTCCATTGCTTGGATATTTGCTATTTCTCCGCGGACCATTGTTCAAGTATTTCATGCTTGCGATACTCGCTCTTTTCTTCAGCTTTATTTATTTCTTCCTAAGAAGAGAGAAGTACAAGCCGCTTGAGGCGATTGGGATTACTGGACTTTGTGCATTCAGTACTCTTTCTTTTTATCAG
>JANNBU010000119.1:0-3214 GCA_031385805.1 Ferruginibacter sp. | reverse complement strand
AGATTGCTTCGTACCTCGCAATGACGGATTACCTACCTTTGCCCCGTGAACAAGCATGATAAATACCAGGTGGTCATCGGGCTGGAAGTACACGCCCAGTTGCTTACAAAGACAAAATTATTTTGTGCAGACAGCACTTTGTTTGGATCTGAACCAAATACACAGGTAAGTCCTGTTTCACTGGCACATCCCGGCACTTTACCCAAAATGAATAAGAAAGCAATTGAACTGGCCGTAAAACTTGGCCTGGCACTTCATTGCGAAATTGAACAGCATAATTATTTTGCACGCAAGAATTATTTTTATCCCGATCTTCCAAAAGGTTACCAGGTAAGCCAGCACACTGCACCAATATGTAAAGGCGGCCATTTATCCATTACAACAACGGAAGGACAAAAAAATGTTCGGCTAAACAGGATACACCTCGAAGAAGATGCAGGCAAAAGTATTCATGACGTTGATGAAAATTACACCTGTATAGACCTGAACCGTGCCGGGGTTCCCCTGGTGGAGATCGTTACCGAACCTTGTATTCACAGTGCAGCCGAAGCATTTGCTTTTCTCACAGAACTTAGAAAGATGGTAAGATGGCTGGAGGTATGTGATGGAAATATGGAAGAAGGAAGTATGCGTTGCGATGCAAATATTTCTGTAAGACTTATGGGCGAAACAAAATTGGGCAAGCGGGTTGAAGTAAAAAATTTAAACAGTATCCGTAACGTAAAAAAAGCAATCGAAATTGAAACAGAAAGATTGATCGCTATTACAGAAAAAAATGAAGCTGTTATACAGGAAACCAGGAGTTTTGATGCTGATAAGAATATTACTTTTTCCTTAAGAAGTAAAGAAGAAGCCGATGATTACCGCTATTTCCCCGAACCCGATCTGCCGCCTTTCAATATCACTGATAAATATATAAGTGATATCGCCCGATCAATGCCGGTATTGCCTGAGCAATTAAAAGAAAAATATATCAAAGAATATGCTTTATCTGAATATGATGCTACAGTAATATGCAATGATAAAGAGGATGCAGATTTTTTTGAAGCACTGGTATCACATACCAAACAATACAAACCCGCTGCAAACTGGATGCTTGGCCCGTTGAAATTTTATTGCAATGAAAATAATATTTCTATCGGCTCATTTCCATTACAGCCTGCAACCATTGCATCGCTGATAGAACTGACAGAATCCGGTCAGGTAAATTTCAACAATGCATCAACAAAGATTTTACAGGAGCTGATAAAGAACCATGGGAAAACCGCCATCAATATCGCCACTTCACTAAACCTGTTGCAGGAAAGCGATTCAGGCACCGTGGAAGATTGGGTAAATGAAGTGATCGCATCCATGCCTGATAAAGTAAAGGAATACCAAAGTGGTAAAAAGGGATTGATCGGTTTATTTGCCGGTGAAGTAAAAAAGAAAAGCAAGGGTAAAGCAGATATGCAACTTGCTAATAAATTATTGGCTGAAAAATTAAACCAGTAAACCAAATACTATTATCAACCTCTAATTATTTTATTTTAGATTAATCCCGTCATGATGGAGAGTCCTCCTCCCCTCTCTGGAGGAGAGGGGCTGGGGGTGAGGCCTAAACAAAGAAATTTAAAAAAGTATGAAAAAGATCGTAGCAACATTAATAACAAGCCTGCTCATCTTATCCTGCAATACCAAACCCGACAACGAAAAATTTAAACTTTCCGGAGAAATAAAAAACATCAGCGATCAAAAAATATACCTCGAGCAGCTTTATTTCAGCCAGAAAGGCCCCGATGTAATGGACACAGCAGAAATTAAGAACGGAAAATTTGAATTATCCGCCATTGCACCTGAAGAAGGATTATATCGTATTCGCCTCGACAAACTGGAGCATGGTTTTATTTTTATAAATGATAAGTCTCAAATAAATTTCAAGGCAGATGCTGCAGATATAAGCCTGGAAGGACCGGTTTTTAATACTCCGGCAAATGTGTTGTTAAAAAAATTAATAGTAGATCTTAATAAAAGGAATGAAAAAATAACGGAATTAGCAGCGAATGTTGATCGCTTAAAAACGGACAATGGTTAGGATAGTCTCCTTGTTATTGAAAGCATTAAACTAAATGAATTGGGTAAGGGCTTTAAAAAATTTATCATAAACTTCATTGACACTGTATCCGACCCGGTTGTTGCCATGTTTGCTTTGGGATATACCCGTGATATTGACCCGTTGGAATTAAAAGAAGCCATACCAAATCTTACAAAACGATTTCCAAAACACCAGGGAGTTACATCACTTGTTTTGCAGTACAATCAATTCATAGCACAGCGAACACAGGCAAAGCCGTTAAATACCAGTGCGCCGCAGGTTGGAAGCATGGCTCCTGACTTTACTATAAATGATGTAAATAATAAACCGTTTTCCCTAAGCAGCCTGAAAGGAAAATACGTTTTGGTAGATTTCTGGGCAAGCTGGTGTGCTCCCTGCCGCGGTGAAAACCCTTTCGTTTTAGCAGCTTATAATAAATTCAGGAATAAGAACTTTACCATCGTAGGTATATCGCTTGATGAAGAAAGATCCGAATGGATAAATGCAATTAAAGAGGATAATCTTTCCTGGTTACAGTTAAGTGACCTGAAGGGAATGAGTGGCCCAACAGCTTCTTTGTATGGTATTGATGCAATTCCATTTAATGTATTATTAGATCCGCAGGGAAAGATCATTGCAACTTCATTAAGAGGTGAAGCACTGGAAGAAAAACTAAGTGAGGTACTGAAATAAATTTTCGTCATTGTGAGGAACGAAGCAATCTAAAGAAGATCATATTAACCTGAGTTCGAGATAAGAAACGAAGAAAAAATTGATTTCTATTAATTGGAATGCTATGAATTTAAGAGTAAAGAACTAATGCTGAAGCTACAGTAGTGCAAAAGCTGAGTAAAGCTATACGGCAGGAACAGCCTGCCCGATTTTTTCGGGAGGCTGTTCCTACCTTGAGTTTTTTGCTACTTTTTTTGTCAAGAAAAAAAGTAGATATCAATAAGTGATTAGTAGCTAAAAGTTTATAAAATATCTTATTTCAAACTCGGATTATTAAAAATTCAGATTGCTTCGTACCTCGCAATGACGGAATAAAAAAGATCCCGGTTGCAGTTGCAACCGGGATCTTTTTTATAATTAAGTCTGAAATAAATTCTATTATAAAACCAGCACCCTTACCGATTCCGG
>JANNBU010000249.1:0-4559 GCA_031385805.1 Ferruginibacter sp. | reverse complement strand
ACTTTCTTTGGGGCCATTGATCAGTGAAGAAATAGAAGGAATACAAAAAGTGTGGAATGCGCCCATGGCAGGCATGTTCAGTAATGCAGAAATGGCACGTGCAACAAACGGAAATTTAGAGATGCATGGTTTAACCGCTTGTTGTGTAGCAATAAAAGAAAAATAAATGAATCAGCATGTACAGAAAATACTGGATTTTATTCAGCAGTCAGAACATTTGAGTGCAGAAGAAAAAACTGCTTTGCTAAAATCAGCTAAAGATGCTGATAAAGAATTAGAGATTACAGTATTTAAACTCGACCGCACAGAAAAGGTTAAACGCACCACGGCCATTCTTTTGGAAGAAACCATTGTAGAACTGGAGCAAAAAAGAAAAGCGGTAGAAGCACAGAACCGGGAACTGGAAGTTGAATCTTCACTCGAAAGAGTAAGAACAGTTGCCATGAGCATGAATAAAGCTGATGATATGCTATTGGTATGCCGCATGATCTCAGAGCAACTGGAACTGCTGAATGTAAAAAATATCCGTAATGTTCAGACTGCTATCATTTATGAAACCAAAGGCAGTTACCTGAATTTCGAATATTATGCAAAACATGATAAAACATTCATCACTGATGTTGATTTCAAACTTCACCCGACACAGTTTGAATTTGTAAATGAAATGCTTAAAGGGCCGGAAGAATTTTTCAGCAAGCATTTTAAAGGAACAGAAGTACAGGACTGGTATGCCTACCAGCAAACCACAAACCAATTTGCTGATTCATTTTTAGCAACGGCATCATCCTTAAATTATTATTGGTATTCGATGGGGCCTGTTGCATTGGGAATGTCAACCTATACTCCATTGAACGAGCAGGAAATTATTTTATTCAAACGTTTCCGAAACGTATTTGACCTGGCATACCGCAGGTTTTTGGATATTGAAAAAGCAACAGCACAGGCAAAAGAAGCAAAGATCGAAGCTGCATTGGAACGTACCCGTACACAAAGTATGATCATGCAGCATTCAAATGAACTGGATGATAGCTTAAAGGTTTTCCACGAACAGGTTTTGTTGCTCGGTATCAATTCGGCTTTTTCATATTTATGGTTGCCTGATGAAAAAAATGATCGTCACATCTTCTGGGCAGCCTGGGCAGAAAGAAAAAATGGTTCAACAGTTTTTAAAAGTAAGGCCATTAATTACCCGCTCGACAGGAATGAGCCTGCTACAGCACAATGCCTTATTGATTGGAAAAGTAATGAACCCGTTTATTCATATCATGTACCACCTGCTGCTGTTGAAAATTATTTTGCAGTTTGGCAGGAGTTGATTGATGGGGTCGAACACCTGAAACCGGAACATTTCTCCGGCGGCTTGCATTATGTGGAAGCATTCATGAAATATGGTTGCTTTGGTGTAATTGTTACAACTGACTTAACTGAAGATGAAAAAAAGTTACTCAGTCGCTTCGCCATTGAATTTGAAAGAACCTATACACGCTTCCTCGACCTGCAAAAAGCAGAAGCACAGGCAAGGGAAGCACAGATTGAAGCTGCACTGGAAAGAGTAAGGAGCAGAACAATGGGCATGCAAAAAAGCGAAGATCTTAAAGAGATCATTAAAGTAGTATATGAACAATTCGTTCAATTAAATGTCCATATTGAGCATGCAGGTTTTATTATGGATTATAAAGCAAGCGATGATTTGAACATTTGGCTTGCCGACAAACACCTGGCTCCCTCCCAGGTTAAGATCCCTTATTTTGATTCCCCGCATTGGAATAGTTTTAATGAAGCAAAAGCAACTGGAAAGGATTTCTTTACCAACCACCTGCCTTTTGAAGTAAAAAATAAATTTTATCGGGAACTTTTTGATTTTATTCCCGGATTAGCAGAGGAAACAAAAGAATATTATTTTAATTGCCCCGGAGTTGCCATATCAACTGTATTATTAGAGAATATTGGCCTGTACATCGAGAATTTTTCAGCTATTCCTTATACAGATGAAGAGAATAATACGCTCATGCGTTTTGGAAAAGTATTCCAGCAAACCTATACCCGTTTTCTCGATCTTCAAAAAGCCGAAGCACAGGCAAGAGAATCACAGATAGAAGCATCACTGGAAAGAGTCAGGTCGAAAGCAATGTCCATGCAAAAAAGCGAAGACCTGGCAAATGCTGTGTGTATCGTTTTTGAAGAGTTGGATAAGCTCGATCTTGGAATGTTGCGATGCGGGATCGGTATCCTTAATAAAGAGAAAAGATGCGCCCAGGTATGGACAACAACAAAATCTGACAATGATACCATAGCACAGGTGTCAGGAGACGAGTCCATGGATATCCATCCTTTGTTAAAGGGGGCGTTTGATGCATGGATAAAGCAGGAAGATCACAGTTATATTTTAAAAGGCGAAGACCTGAATAATTATTACAAGGCGGTTGCCAGGGAAAATTTTAAACTGCCCGATTCCCAATCATTGATAGCAGGAACTGATGGATTAACGCAGTATTATTATAATGCCGTGTGGTCATCGGGTGGGTTATTTGCATTCAGGGAAACAGCATTTCCTGAGGAAGCGAAAATGGTACTAAGACGCTTTGCCGATGTTTTCAATCTCACCTATACCCGCTTTAATGATCTGAAGCAGGCAGAAGCACAGGCAAAGGAAGCAAAGATCGAAGTGGCGCTTGAACGGGTAAGAAGCCGCACACTCGCCATGCAAAGATCCGATGAGCTGGCAGAAACTGCTGCTGTATTATTTCAGCAATTGATCAGCCTGGGTATCGAACCCAATCGTTTATATATTGCTATCGTAAAGAATGATGAAGGTAATTCTGAGTTCTGGATAACGGATGAGGATGGAAGTAAAGTGAGTACAGCTTACACAGCTAACCTGAATGATAATCCTACGTTCTCCAAAATGTATGCAGGCTGGAAACAGCAATTGAAAACGCTGGTGATAGATATGCATGGAGAAGAACTGCAGGTATATTTCCGTCACCTTACCAGCATCGGTGTTCCTTTCAAAGGCGGACTTACACAAAAAAGAAGGGTTCAGGATATTGCTTATTTCAACAAAGGTTTTATTGGTATGGCTTCGCCGGATGAGCAACCGGCAGAAACCCTGCAACTGTTGGAGCGTTTTGCGGCAGTATTCAACCTTACATTCACCCGTTTCAATGATCTGCAGATCGCGGAGGCACATGCTATCCAGGCAGAAGAAGATCTTGTAAAACTCCAGGCAGAAAAAAAACGTGCTGAAGACGCACTGACAGAATTACGTGCTACCCAAAACCAACTCATCCAATCAGAAAAAATGGCTTCACTTGGTGAACTCACCGCAGGCATTGCACATGAAATACAGAACCCATTAAACTTCGTCAACAATTTTTCAGAAGTAAGCAATGAACTCATTGATGAAATGAATGCAGAAATAGAAAAAGGAGATATGGAAGAAGCCAAAGCCATTGCCAATGATATCAAACAAAATTTAGAAAAGATAAATCATCATGGCAAACGAGCTGATGCCATTGTAAAAGGAATGTTGCAGCACAGTCGCAGCAGCAGTGCTGTAAAAGAACCAACCGATATTAATAAACTCGCTGATGAATATTTACGCCTTGCTTATCATGGTTTAAGGGCAAAGGATAAAACATTCAATGCATTCATGAAAACGGATTATGATGAAAGCATTGGCAACATCAACATCATTCCGCAGGATATTGGAAGAGTTATTCTTAATTTAATTACGAATGCATTTTATGTTGTGAATGAAAAGAAGAGATCAGGAGTTGAAAATTATGAACCAACCGTATCGGTGTCCACGAAGCTCTCCCTCTCTGCAGGAGAGGGTCGGGGTGAGACAATTATAAAAGTTAAAGACAACGGCAATGGCATTCCCTCAAAAGTATTAGACAAAATATTTCAGCCCTTCTTCACTACCAAACCAACAGGCCAGGGAACAGGTTTAGGTTTGAGTTTGAGTTATGATATTGTAAAAGCACATGGGGGTGAATTGAAAGTAGAGACTAAAGAAGAAGAAGGAACAACATTTATTATTTCATTGCCGGTTTGAATGTTTTAGCATAAAGCATAGTACGCTAAATAAAATTTTATGAGAAAAATTATTTTACTGTCTTTCCTGTGGGTGTTACATTATTCTTGCTTTTCCCAAAGCAGAACAATGGATTCTCTTAATATATTATTGAAAAACGCAAAAGAGGATACAACAAAACTGAGGCTTTATGTTGCTTTGGGTGAAGTCTGCGAAAAAAATGACATGCTTTTATATACCGGGCCTGCACTGAACCTGGTTGATAAACTTCTTATAAAAAATCATACCGAAGAAGAGCGTGACAAGTTATTTGACCAGGAGCAGGGTTTATTATATTCAGTGGTTGCATATCATACTAACAATGATACTACAAACTGGGCCAAGGTAGAGGCATATAACGATGCCCGTTTAAAAGCGATTGAGAAAACGGGCAATCAAAAAAGGACTGCAGAATTTCTTTTTCATATTGCCTCCATATCCCTGGATGGCAAAAAAGATTCTGCCATGTTCTTTGCCAATA
>JANNBU010000102.1:0-9172 GCA_031385805.1 Ferruginibacter sp. | reverse complement strand
CGGACTACAGATACCCAAAAACACATCATTACTCCCCAAGCTGCTTCAAATACTAAAACATTTGATGTTCAGCATTTTATTGAAGATGCGAAGGCAAAACTCACTCCCACTCAAGCTTTATATATAACAAAATTAGAAAATGGTATCAGCCGGGGCGATGTTCCTGCCCAACAGGTTATGGCTTATATTGGCCTCGCTGATTTCTGGAAAGACAGCATCCGGTTATTTGAGCCTTATTTATTTTACCTGGGCGATGCATCTAAGTTGGATAATTCAGAAAAAAAGCTCACCTTCGCAGCCCAATTATTTTTAGAGGGATTAAGGGGAGAACAGGTCAATTGCTTCCGTTGTTTCCCAATTCAGTTTTGCATCGTCCTGTTCTCCCCTTAATCCCTCTAAAAATAATTGGGCTGCGAAGGTGAGCTTTTTTTCTGAATTATCCAACTTAGATGCTTCGCTCAGGTAAAATAAATAGGGCTCGAATGACCGGATGCTGTCTTTCCAAAAATTGGCAAGGCCATCATAAGCCACAACCTGTTGAGCGGGGACATCGCCCCGGCTGATACCATTTTCTAATTTTGTTATATATAAAGCCTGTGTGGGAGTGAGTTTTGCCTTAGCATCCTCAATAAAGTGCTGAACATCAAATGTTTTAGTATTTGAAACAGATTGTGGAGTAATGATGGTTTTTTGGGTATCTGTAGTCCGGCCAAGGGTAAATAATAATACCACGGCCAGTAAACCTGCGCCTGCTAATAAGTATGGTTTCTTCACGTAAAATTAAATTGAGCCCCGCTTATAATCAGGCAGGGGCAGCAAAGTTACGTTACTCTTCGTTTTCATCACTAACTTTGGGCTCTTCTTTGATATGCGGGGAGGTTTTTATTTCCTGCACAAATTCTTTGGCGGGTTTAAAGGCAGGTATAAAATGTTCGGGTATTGCTACCGCTACATTTTTTTTAATGTTTCTGCCGATCTTTGCAGCCCGTTTTTTAATGATGAAACTTCCAAAGCCCCGTATATACAGGTTTTCGCCACCAGCCAGAGAAGCTTTTATTTCCCTGAACATGGTTTCTAAAGTCACCAGCACATCAACTTTTGGTATGCCGGTTTTGTCAGAAATCTTATTGATAAGGTCTGCTTTTCTCATATGCTTAAAGTTTAGACACAGTAAGGTAAAAATAAAAGTTGGAAATTCAAAATAAGAAGGTGATTATCAATAGGTTTGTAAATAAGTATTTTTAGCCATTCAATGAATAGTAAAAAAGAAACATATTTTACCCGTCATTTACTTGAATGGAATACGCAAGAGAACAAAAGAAAGATGCCCTGGAAAGGAGAAAAAGATCCTTATAAGATATGGCTTAGTGAAATTATTTTGCAGCAAACAAGGGTTGAACAAGGGTTTGCATATTATGATCGCTTTATAAAAAATTATCCTTCCATCAATAAACTGGCCGCTGCTCCTGAAACAACTGTTTTCAAATTATGGGAAGGGTTGGGTTATTACAGCCGATGTAAGAATTTAATTGCCACGGCAAAATTCATATCATACGAATTAAAAGGAAAATTTCCCGATAAGTATGAAGATATTTTAAAACTGAAAGGCATTGGCCCTTATACAGCAGCTGCTATTGCATCATTTGCATATAATTTACCGCATGCAGTAGTTGATGGAAATGTAATGCGGGTACTCGCCAGGTATTTTGAAATAGGTACGCCAATAGATAGTGCCGAAGGGAAAAAATATTTTAGTCAGTTAGCAAATAAATTACTTGATAAAAAAGCGCCTGCATCCTATAACCAGGCCATCATGGATTTGGGTGCAACGGTTTGTAAACCGCTGCAGCCGCTGTGTTCAACATGTTTTTTACAGGCTGAATGCACGGCGTTTAAAAAAAATGCAGTAAATAAATACCCGGTCAAGGAAGGTAAGCTTATTAAAAAACATCGATGGTTTTATTATATCATCGCTGAATACAAAGACAGTTTTTTTATAAGAAAACGAATTCAAAAAGACATTTGGCAAAACCTGCATGAATTTATTTTGATTGAAAATGATAAAGCGGTTGGCCCGGAAAAATTATTGGTATCGCCGGCTTTTGATAAGATCGCCGGAAAAAAATACACGCTGGTACACATCTCCCGGAATTACAAACAACAATTAACGCACCAGACGATCAATGGGTGTTTTATCCATATCAGGGTCAGCAAAAAAACCTTGCCGGATGATCATGAGTTGATCGAAATATCAAAAATGAAGCAACTGGCTTTTCCCCGGCTGATTACTACTTATTTTGAAGCAGAAGGCCTGTCTTTATTTGGGTAGAACTTGTACATTCAGATTACTGTGTTTGTACAATAAAATTGTATCTTTAAATTTGTCGAAACGCAATAAGAACCAATACAACAAATAAAAAACTCAACATCATGAGAGGCGTAAACAGGGTAATGCTGATAGGTAATTTAGGTAAAGACCCGGATATGCAGTTTTTAGAAGGGAATATAGGAGTTGCAAAATTTTCATTGGCAACTACAGAAACTTATAAAGACAGGAGCGGAAAACTGATCTCACAAACAGAATGGCATACCGTGGTTTTGTGGCGTGGTTTAGCCGAACTGGCACAAAAGTATTTGCACCGTGGAAGCCTTGTTTATATTGAAGGTCGTTTAAAAACACGCAGTTGGGAGGATAAAGAAGGAAATAAAAAATTTGCAACAGAAATTGTTGGAGATAATTTAATTATGCTTGATAAAAGAAGTGACGGCAGCATGCCTGCACATGGTTTTGAAGAACCCCAAAATCATGGCAGCACAGAAAATCCTCCTACTGACGAAAATGGAAATGAAAGATTACCTTTTTAAAAAATCATATTTTAAGGGATCAGTTCTCTTAAAATAATTGTTTACATAAATACTTTGCATTGGACTATCATTCGGTCATTGGGCCCGGAAAAAATCTATTGATCAGTTTTTTGACAATAACGCCTGCCGCTACTACCATACTTATCTTTATAATTTTCATTCTCCTGGTCATTTCATTCCTTGTTGCAGGAAGTGAAGTTGCATTCTTTTCTTTGACCTTAAAAGATATCAATGTTTTAAAGACCAGGCAGCAGCCATCTTTCAGGCGAATCGTACACTTGTTGGAACAGCCAAAAACATTGCTGGCAGCCATGCTTATTACAAACAGTTTTGCGAATATCGGCATCATCTTAATTTCAAATATTCTCCTCGATAACTGGCTGGCAGGTTTTCATTTTGATTTCTGGATATTGTTTTTAATAAAAGTAGTATCTGTTACTTTTTTGCTGGTATTGTTTGCCGAAGTTTTACCAAAAGTGTGGGCCACACATCATAAAATATGGTTTGCATCCACGGCCTCACTCATCATTGAAATATTCAGCAGTATTTTTTACAGGCTTAGTAAAAGATTGGTAAGGTTCAGCGATAATATTGAAAGAAGGTTATCGCCGCAAAATTCTGCAGCCATGGATAACAGCAATCTTGATTATGCCATTGACCTGTTACCTGAACACGAAGCTTCCATTGAGGAAAAGCAGATATTAAAAGGCATCAGGAAATTTGGTGATACCATGGTAAAACAGATCATGCGCACCCGGATGGATGTAAGCGGCATTGAAATGAATATGGGTTTTGCTGATGTGATAAAGAAAGTAGAAGACCTTCATTATTCAAGATTACCTGTTTATAAAAATAACCTCGATGAAATTGCCGGCATGCTTCATACAAAGGACCTTTTACCGCATTTGAATCAACCGGATGATTTTGACTGGCATGCATTGATACGCATCCCGCATTTTGTACACGAACAAAAACTCATTGAAGACCTTTTGCAGGAATTCAGGTCAAAAAGAAATCACTTTGCAGTTGTGGTAGATGAATTTGGAGGAACTTCCGGGATCGTTACATTAGAAGATATCATGGAAGAAATTATCGGCGATATCAAAGATGAATTTGATGATGAGGAAAGCGGCAATAAAAAAATTGATGATCACAATTATATTTTCGAGGGTAAAACAATGATCAATGATGTTTGTAAAGCGATGGGCCTTCCTGTTGATACTTTTGAAAGTATTCGTGGCGACAGTGATTCACTTGCCGGGCTTGTGCTGGAGATTGCGGGAGAATTTCCACAGGTGAATGCAACACTGGTAAAAGGAGATTTCACTTTTATTCCCCTTGAAATAAATAAGAACAGGATCGATAAAGTAAAAGTTATTATTCAACCTTCAAAAAAGGAAATTCTTAAATGATCGCAAACACTAATTCAAGGCTGCCATATTTTCCCGGAATTATATTGATCATTTTTCTTTGCATAAGTTTTGTAGCATGTAATTCCACCTATACTTCAAAAAAGAAAGGATATTTTAATATCGATCTTCCCAAACACGAATACGTTTCTTTTGACAAACCTGATTTTCCTTACAGTTTTGATTATCCCGCTTATGCCACAGTAATTAAAGACAGCACTTATTTCGACAGTAGCCCGGAAAATCCCTGGTGGGTAAATATTGATTTCCCGAAACTGAATGCACGCATTTTTTTAAGTTATAAGATCATTGGTGGAAAGGCGATGTATAAGATCAAACAGGCTGATGGCAGTTACAAAGATTCAACCGGCATAAACCAGTTTGATAAAATGGTGAATGATGCTTTTAATCTTACCAATAAGAACCAGGCCATTACCACATCTATAAAGGATAGCCTTTTTCATACGAAGAATGGAATAACCGGTGTTTTTTTCAGGGTGGGTGGGAATGCCGCTACAGCCAAACAGTTTTTTTTAAGTGATACTGCAAAGAATTTTTTAAGAGGCGCTTTGTATTTTGATGCAACTCCTAATGTTGATTCACTGCGACCGGTGCAGGATTTTCTGCAGGTTGATATGGATAGGTTGATTAATAGTTTTCGTTGGAAGAGGAATTAATCGTTTAAAGGTTTAAGTCGTTTAAAACGTTTAATGTTAATGCAAGTCCCAAAACTATTAAACCATTAAACTATTAAACCTTTAAACCATTAACCTTGTTCAACCTTTTTAAGTATTTTTGCCACAATGATAGCAATAGACAATGTATTGATCAGTGACCAGGTTGTTAGCGAGCAGTTCGTGTGCGACCTGCACAAATGCAAAGGAGCATGTTGTGTAGATGGAGACGCCGGTGCGCCATTGGATAAGAAAGAATTAAAAAACATAGATGAAGTATTCGACGCGGTGCTGCCATACCTCAATGAAGAAAGCAAGTCAGAGATAAGCAGGCAGGGGAGATATGTTTACGATACCGAATTCGGATGGGTTACCCCAACCATTAACAGCAAGGTTTGTGTTTATGGTATAAAGGATAAAGAGGGCATTGTTAAGTGTGGAATAGAACAGGCATATCTTGATGGAAAAGTGCAATGGAAAAAACCGATCAGCTGCCACCTGTTCCCGGTGATAACAAAAAAAAGCAGCAATGGAAAAACCGAGTTTGTAAATTATGAACCAAGGGAAGATCATTGCAAGGCTGCCTGTTCATTGGGGAAGAAATTAAAACTACCTGTTTACCGGTTTTTGAAAGAGCCATTGATCAGGAAATTCGGCCCCAAATTTTATGATGCTTTGGATGCTGCAGCAACTCATTTGAAAAAATAATTTTCACCTGCCGTGAACCGGTAGTCACAAATAATATTCCAATGAAAAAAACTATAACTTTCTTATTCCCTGTCTGCTTGGCACAGCCAGGCAGGCTTATTTCTTATTTCTTATTTATCATTTTCTTCTCCTCCTGTTCAGTAAACAAAGCAAAGATCG
Organism: Ferruginibacter sp.; assembly: GCA_031385805.1. GTDB lineage: Bacteria > Bacteroidota > Bacteroidia > Chitinophagales > Chitinophagaceae > Ferruginibacter. The sequence continues at coordinate 3,357 of JANNBU010000102.1, read as the reverse complement.
ACAACGATATCAAAAAATATTTTGATGCAAAAAATGTAGAAGGATGCTTTACCATGCTCAATAATACAGATGGTGATATCAGGGTTTACAATATGGAGATGGATACCGCAAGGTTTACGCCTGCTTCAACATTTAAAATAATAAACTCGCTGATCGGTTTGCAGTCGGGCATTATCACTGATGAGAATATGGTTATAAAATGGGATGGCTTAAGGCGTCAGAGGGCAGAATGGAATAAGGATATGAATATGAAAGAGGCTTTCAAAGTAAGTTGCGTTCCGTATTACCAGGAAGTTGCACGACGTATCGGAAAAGATACCATGAAACATTGGATAGACAGTTTGGCCTATGGTAATAAAAATATGTCCGGGCCCATAGATTCTTTTTGGCTGAACAATAATTTAAAGATATCACCCGATGAACAATTAGGGCTTTTAAAGAAATTATATTTCGACCAGTTACCTTTTAGAAAAAGTGTGCAGCAAATTGTAAGAAATGTAATGCTGCAGGAAGATAATACGCTTTACAAATTAAGTTATAAAACCGGATGGGGATTTGATGAATCAAACAATAATATTGGCTGGGTTGCCGGTTGGATCGAAGAGAACAGGCATGTTTATTTTTTTGTAACCCTTGTAAGATCTGCTGATCCCAAAATTGATATGCGTGCTGTAAGAATGGACATCACCAAAGATATCCTGAAACATTATGGTTTCCTGGAAGGGAAGAAATGAGAATAGATTAGTTCGTTAAATCGCTTTCTGTCTATATTTCGACAAACTCAATATGACAGAAAGCTGTCAGCCTGAGCTTGTCGAAGGCGTAGTATCAATCCTGATTATGTATTCAAACCTTGGTATGATTTTTTCTTATTGTTTTATTAACAATATCCTTTGCTTTAATGATTAATTTACAGTCTTAAAACCATGCCTGAATTTCAGCACATAAAATACCTCATATTATTATCCCTTATCCCGGCATTGGTTGGCATATTTATTTATGCTTTGTACAAAAAAAGATTGATCATCAAAAAACTGGGTGATAAGGATCTAGTTAAATTATTAACTTCCAATCACAGTCCTTCCGCCTACCTGCAAAAATTTTTATTGATCGTACTTGCCTTTGGTATTTTAATAATGGCATTGGCAAATCTCCGCAGCACTACTGGTTCCGAAAAAGTTAGCCGAAATGGTATTGATGTAATGATCGCCCTTGATGTGAGTAAAAGTATGCTGGCACAGGATGTAAAACCCACCAGGCTCGACAGGGCAAAACAATTTTTGAGCAGGCTGGTTGATAAATTAAGCAATGACCGTGTTGGCATAGTTGTATTTGCCGGTAAAGCATACCTGCAAATGCCACTCACCGGCGATCATGCTGCAGCAAAAATGTACTTGAATGCAGCTAATACAGAATCGGTGCCTACACAGGGAACGGTGATTGCCGATGCATTAAAAAGTTGTTATGCCTCTTTCAATTCTAAAGAAAAAAAATACAAAGCTATCTTATTGATCAGTGATGGGGAAGATCATGATGAAGGTGCTATTAAAGTTGCTGCCGAAATGGGGCAGGAAGGAGTGGTGATCTATACGATTGGTATTGGTTCGCCACAAGGATCGCCGTTAATAGATGAAACAACGAACCAGATAAAAACTGATAAGGATGGTAATACGGTCATTTCAAAACTCAATGAAGATGAATTGCGGGCAATTGCGGAAAAAGGCAACGGAAAATATATTTTATTCCAAAATACAGATGATGTTGTTGAAAATATTAAATCAGAACTTGCAGGTATGGATCAACGAAATGTAACCGATGATTCTTTGCTGAATTACAGGTCGTATTTCCAGTATTTCCTCGCTATCGCATTTTTATTTTTAATAATTGAAATATTTATTTCGGAAAAGAAGAACCGTAAGAATAATTATCTGAAATTAAAACCTGCACTTGCAATTTTATTTGTTTTTACGGGCCTGGCAGCATCGGCACAAACCCAACAGGAAAACCTTACTATAAAAAAAGGGAATGAAGCATATAAGAACAATGACTTTGTAAATGCATTAAATGCTTATGGGAATGTATTAGAGAAGAATCCCGGGAATGCTGCTGCACAATTCAACCAGGGAAATGCATTGTATAAAACTGATAAAAAAGATGAAGCAGTTAATGCATACGATAATGCTATAAAAAAATTAAACACCCCTGTAGAAAAAAGCAATGCTTATTACAATAAAGGAGTGGTGTTTCAGAATGATAAAAAACTTCCTGAATGTATTGTGGCATATAAAGATGCACTGAAACTTGATCCGGAAAACGAAGATGCCCGCCAAAACCTCCAGAAAGCTTTGCAGCAGCAGAAGGAAAAGCAAAAACCCGATCAGAAAAAAGACCAGAATAAAAAGAAACAGGATCAAAAGAAAGACGAAGAAAAAAAGCAGGAGCCTAAACCACAACAATCCAAACTAACCAGGAAGGATGCCGAAGAAAAACTGAAAGCGCTGATGGAGCAGGAAAAGAACCTGCAGGATAAATTACATAAAGTGAATGCCACTACCGTAAATAAACCTGAAAAAGACTGGTGATAAAAGCACGTCATTGCGAGGAACGAAGCAATCTACCTGTAAGAACAAGATTGCTTCGTTCCTCGCAATGACGGATTCATATTGGGGTAATACCATATTTTCGTTATTCCGGCCCATCAAATTACCCTTTACTCTCCTTCATATCTTATCTTTGCAATTCAAATTAACCAGGTAATAATTTATCATTCATGCAACTATATTGTGAATCTTTAACGGAGTATAAAAGACTGCTGACAAGAGAAGTAAAAGTTGGAAAACTGCTGATGGGTGCCAATCACCCAATCCGTGTACAGACCATGACCACAACCGATACCATGGATACGATCGCTACAGTCGAACAATCCATCAGGTGTATAGAAGCTGGTGCCGAACTGATACGCATAACAGCTCCATCAAAAAATGAAGCAGAGAACCTTCACAATATAATTGCATGAATGATAAATTATTGCCTGGTTAATTTGAATTGCAAAGATAAGATATGAAGGAGAGTAAAGGGTAATTTGATGGACCTGGTAATATTTTAGTTTGTCCGACTGACGAAATAAGAAACCAAGGAGGGATGCTTCGTACCTCAGCATGACAAAGGCACCACCAGAATCCGAATAGTGAAAATTACCAGTCCTTTTCAGGTTTATTTACCGAAGTAGCATTTACTTTATGCAGTTTATCCTGCAGATTCTTTTCCTGCTCCATCAGCGCTTTCAGTTTTTCTTCGGCATCCTTCCTGGTTAGTTTGGATTGTTGTGGTTTAGGCTCCTGCTTTTTTTCTTCGTCT
>JANNBU010000065.1:0-21278 GCA_031385805.1 Ferruginibacter sp. | reverse complement strand
CAATTTTACCATTAACCCCATCAATCACATTATCTAAGTTTGTGTGGATGGCATAAATGGCAATATCATTTTTTATAGCAGTGATGATCGTTCTTTCAACATAATTTTTTCCATTGATCTTTTTTAGTCCTTTAAAAATAATGGGATGGTGTGCAACTACGAGATTGCAATTCTTAGACATGGCTTCCAGCACAACATCTTCTGTTGTATCAAGGAAAAAATTATGTTGAAAGAACGATCATCACTGCTATAAAAAATGATATTGCCATTTATGCCATCCACACAAACTTAGATAATGTGATTGATGGGGTTAATGGTAAAATTGCCGATACGATCGGATTGGTGAACCGGAGCATTCTTGTACCAAAAGAAAACATCCTGCAAAAATTAGCTGTCTTTGTTCCCACAGCTCACAAACAAATCTTGTTGGATGCTTTATTTGCAGCAGGTGCAGGGGACATTGGTAATTACAGCGAATGCAGTTTTTCAAGTACGGGTACGGGCAGTTTTAAAGGCGGCGAAGGAACCAACCCATTTGTTGGCAAACCAGGTGAAAGGCATTTTGAAAATGAAGAAAAAGTTGAAGTTATTTTTCCCGTTTGGCTGCAATCGCAGGTGCAGAAAGCCATGAAAAATGCCCATCCCTATGAGGAAGTGGCTTATGATATTTATTCCCTGGATAATAGCTACCAGCAAACCGGCAGCGGTATTTTAGGTGAACTCACAGCGGAAATGGATGAAAAGGCCTTTTTGGGATTGCTGAAAAACAATTTTAATCTTTCATTAATACGTCACACGGCATTTATTGGCAAACCAGTAAAAAAAGTTGCTGTATGCGGAGGGGCAGGCAGCTTCTTAACCGGCGCTGCTATTGCTTCCGGAGCCGATGTATATGTAACAGGGGATGTAAAATACCACGAGTTCTTTGACGCTGACGGCAGGTTTTTACTGGCTGATATTGGCCATTACGAGAGCGAACAGTTCACAACCGACCTTTTGTTTGATATTTTGAGGCAAAATTTCCCTAACTTTGCAGTCCTAAAAACCGGTATAAAGACCAACCCTGTCAACTATTTTTACTAAAAGCTGCAACAAGCGATGCAGCACAAGTGAGCCTGCCTGACGGTAGGCAGGTGGCACAACGATGTTGAGGTTTGATCAAATGCCGGCAAACAAAAAATAAAATAATAACAATATGGCTTCAGTAAAAGAATTTTCGGTAGAAGAAAAATTGTCTTCTATGGTTACGTTGCAAAAAATTGACAGCAAGCTTGATGAGGTTCATATCCTCAAAGGCGAATTGCCAATGGAAGTGAAGGACCTGGAAGATGAGATCGAAGGGCTTCATGCACGCCAGACACGTGTGGAAGAAGAGATCAATGGCATACAGGAATTCATTGAACAGAAAAAAGAAGGTATCAAGGAAGCGCAGGCGCTCATTAAAAAATATGAGAAGCAAAGTGATAATGTAAAGAATAACCGCGAGTTTGAAGCGATCAACAAAGAAATTGAAATGCAGCAGTTAGAAGAAAAGCTTTGCGAAAAACATATCAAAGATGCTACGGAAGAAATAGCTGAAAAAGCAAAGCAACTTGAATTTGCAAAAAAAGCTGTTGGTACAAAAGAAGCAAACCTGAATGCAAAAAAGGGTGAACTTGAAAAGATCATCAAAGAAACAGAGAAAGAAGAAAAACATTACAATAAGATCGCAACAGAAGCCAGAAGCCATGTTGATGAAAGACTGATCATGAGTTATGACCGCATTCGCAAAAATTACCGCAATGGCCTTGCTGTTGTACCGGTAGAAAGAGATAGTTGCGGTGGTTGTTTTCATGCCATTCCTCCTCAGAAGCAAAGCGAGATCAAATTGCGTAAGAAAGTGATGGTTTGTGAGAACTGCGGACGTATTTTGGTGGATGCGGATCTGAATGATTCGGTAGTAGTAAAGTAATGTTATAAGCCAAATCATATTTTAGCCCACTCAGCGAGTGGGCTTTTTTGTTTTTTAGCCGGGAACGCGGGAAGAGGTTTTAGTATTAATAAATCAGGGTTTATTTTATATCTGCCAGCTTAGCAGACCGTGACGCAGGAATACTTAAAATTAAAAAGCGTCTTCCCGCCTTCCCGGCTAAATAGATTTTTGCGTTAGCCTGCAACTGCTAACTTTTTACTAATTTGCCGGCATTCTATGCTACAAAAATTACACATACAGAACTACGCCATTATTGATGAACTTCAGATCAGTTTTTCTGACAGTCTGAACATCATTACCGGTGAAACAGGCGCAGGTAAAAGTATTTTAATGGGCGCCCTGAATTTAATATTAGGCCAGCGGGCTGATAGTACCGTATTACAAGACAAAGATAAAAAATGTATTGTTGAAGGATATTTTTCTATCAAACAAAGCAAGCGGGTAAAAGAATTCTTTGCCGACAATGACCTTGATAATGAAACAACAATCATCATCCGCAGGGAAATAACATCCAATGGTAAATCAAGAAGTTTTATCAATGATACGCCGGTAAATCTTTCGCAATTAAGAACATTGGCTGTATTGTTGGTGGACCTGCACCAGCAATTTGATACAATGGACCTGAGTACAGAAAATTTTCAGCGGGATGTATTAGATGCATTTTCGGGTAATGGGGAATTATTGCTCCAATTGAAAGAACAGTTTGCTAATTATGCCAAAACAAAAAAGGAACTGGAAGTCCTGAAGACCCAGCAAGCAAATGCTGATAAAGAACTTGACTATAATAAATTCCTTTTTGAAGAACTGGAAGAACTTTCGCTGAAAGAAAATGAACTGGAGGAACTGGATGTTGAAATAAAATTATTGAGCAATGCCGAGAATATAAAACAACAACTGGGGAATATTTATTTTGAATTGAAAGATAGTGAACAGCCAATTGTTCAACAACTGAAATCTTTGCAAAACAAACTTACTGCGCTTCAACAGTATTCTCCTGCTATTGAAATATTGTGCCAAAGAATGTCGGGCGCAGTCATTGAAATTAAAGACGTAGCGGATGAACTGGAGCAAATAGACAGGGGCGTGAATTTTGACAGCCAGCGAATTGAAATAATAAATGAAAGGCTTTCAACGGGCTATAAACTGCTTAAAAAGCATGCCGTAAATAGCACAGCAGATTTGCTGGTAATACAAGAACAATTACAACAAAAATTAGATGCGGTGTTGAATATTTCGGTTTCGATAGAGAAGCTGGAGTTGCAGGTAAAAAAACTTTATGACGGCTGTATAAAAATAGCAGCATCTATTTCCACAAACAGGACAAAACATATTAAGCCATTCACAGACCAGGTAAATAAATTACTGGTGCAGGTGGGAATGCCAAATGCTTTGTTGAAGATAGCATTGCAGCCGGCTGAATTATCTGTTTATGGAACGGATGATATTGAATTTTTATTCGATGCAAACCTGCCTACCGGACAGGCAGGTAAGAGCAATCGTTTTGAACCTCTCAGTAAAGTTGCCAGTGGCGGTGAACTGAGCAGGTTAATGCTGATCATAAAATCATTGGTGGCACAAAAATTAGAATTGCCTACATTGATATTTGATGAGATAGATACCGGCATCAGTGGAGAAGCTGCCAGGCAGGTTGGTATAATCATGAAAAGGCTTGCTGCGGCCCATCAACTGATCTCAATAACGCACCAGCCACAGATCGCTGCCAGGGCAAATGCTCATTATTTTGTTTATAAAGAAATTAAGGGAGAAAAAATTGTAACATCCATCAGGTTACTGAACAATGATGAACGCATAACTACTATTGCAAAAATGCTGAGTGGGGAGAAGCCTACTGCAGCGGCGTTGGAGAATGCGAGGGAGATGGTCGGGAATTAGCCGAATGGGGAGTAGCTAGTAGGGAATGGCTAGTGGGGTATGCAGAGTCAGGAAATAATAGCATTCACTCAAATAAAGATTTTGCAAAAGTTCATTATACTGATCATTCTCATTGCAACTGTAATAGTAGCCTATGTTATACATACAGTAATAAAGAAAAGGATTGACCCCAAAAGATCTGTTGGATATTTTATACTTTATGTATTGCTGCACCTTGCATCTGTGTTCCTGATAGTGTTTGTGGCAAGTTTTTTAATATTTCAAAGCAGTAATTTATTGTTTAAAAAATAACTGGTTATTTTTACTGAATATTAGTTTAATCAAAAAATAAAACGATACCATGTCATACAACCTGCTAAAAGGAAAGAAAGGGATCATCTTTGGTGCACTTGATGAAAGATCAATTGCCTGGATAACGGCTATTAAATGCCATGAAGAAGGGGCACAGATCGTACTCTCCAATGCACCGGTAGCCATGCGTATGGGGGAAATAAACAAACTGGCCGAAAAAATAGGGGCGCCGGTAATTCCCTGTGATGTCAGCAGCAATGAAGATGTTGATAATCTCATAACAAAGGCCATGGAGCATTTTGGTGGCAGTTTCGATTTTATTTTACATTCAATAGGCATGGGGGTAAATGTGCGTAAGGGAAAACATTATACAGAGATAGATTACGGTTTTAATGTAAAGACCAATGATATATCTTCCATAAGCCTGCACCGTGTATTGGCTGCCTGTATGAAAAAAGATGCATTGAATGAGTGGGGAAGTGTGGTGGCGCTTACATATATAGCTGCCCAACGCGTGTTTCCTGATTACAGTGAAATGGCCGATGCTAAAGCTTTATTAGAAAGCGTGGCCCGTAGTTTTGGGTATCATTATGGCGTTAAAAAACATGTACGTGTCAATACCATATCGCAGTCGCCTACACGCACTACTGCCGGCAGTGGTGTAAAAGGTTTTGATGGGTTTATCAATTATGCAGAAAAAATGAGCCCGCTTGGAAATGCCAGTGCAGAAGATTGTGGCAATTATATTGTGATGATGTTTAGCGATATGACAAAGATGGTTACGATGCAGAACCTTTTTCATGATGGAGGATTTTCATTTACGGGTGTTACGGCGGAGGTTATTGAGCAGATGGAGAAGTGAAAATAGCCTCATCCCAACCCTTCTCCTAAAGGAGAAGGAGAGCGAGTAAGGTTCATTCAATTCGTTATCTTTTCACAAACTGTGAAAGATTAAATTGATCTGCATTCCTGGTAAACTAATAAACCAATAAATCAGTAAACCACATGGACTGGACAGAAGCCATCGGTCTCACAGCATCTGGATTAAGCAGTCTCACATTTATACCGCAGGTTTACCGTGCATGGAAAACAAAAAGTGTGGATGATCTCAGCATGGCCATGTTATTCTTTATTTTCACGAGTACTATTCTCTGGTTGGTTTATGGATTTGGAAGAGGATCCTTACCAGTGATCATCTGCAATGGGATCATCTTTGTGCTATCCATTGTATTGATCTATTTTAAATTTAGTTTTAAGAAAAAATAAATTGATTGTCAAATAAAAAGAGCTCACATAATTTGCGAGCTCTTTTTTATATGGGATAAATGTCATTTTAAAAGCCAAGCCCCAGTGTGAAGCCACTGATACTTGCCGACTTAAAAGATCCTATTTTATTTACAGCACCAGTTGTTAAGTTAACATTGTAAAGTTTTGAATTATTTCCTGAACTGAAAAGCGTGTAAGCCATGCCGCTTGTTCCACCAATGTCAAAGCCATTAGCAGATCCCACATTTACTTCCAGGTCTGCCTGGAAAACCAATGTTCCTGCATTGGGAGGGCTAACAATGTAGAGCTTATTTAAGCTTCCATCAATTGTATAAAGAGTAGTTGAAGTTGTGCCAGAAAAGTTATTGGCATATGCAGCTGCAGAAACGGCCGGGCTGCCGGGATTAAGGCTACCATCAACCAACGTGGTTCCGTCATTAGGATTGAAACGAAGACTTTGGCCGATGTTGCTTACAATGCGAATTCGGTCAACAACTGGGTTGAAGTCAAATCCAAAGCTTGTTCCGGTCAGGGTAGTGGACAATGTGCCTGCAGTTGCAGCCGCTCCTGATGAAGTGTTAAGTGTGTAAATGGTACTATTACTCCCCAATGCATACAACTGCCCGTTCAAAGGACGAAAATCAATTCCCATAACAGAAATTCCTGAAGGTAGTCCTGTAATTTTCTTTATGATCGTATCAATGGAATTATTAGTGTTGATGCCACCATATCCGTTACCGGCTTCACCGGGATTGAAAATTATCAGGTTATTGGCTGCGTCTGTGGCATAGGCAACCGCTGCGGTAGGAATGGCAAAACCGTTGTAAGAAAGGCTTTGTGGATACCTGGCGAGTATGCTTGCCTTACCTGTTGAAAGGTTTATCGATATCAGGGCAGAAGCATTGTCAACCTTGAAAATTCCTAATGCATTGTTACCGGAAATGTCAAAACCGCCATCTCCAACGTTTAACTCTAAAGAACCAACGAAGGATAGTGTGCCATTATTCGGAGGAGTTTGTATGTATAGGGTATTTGATGCGGTATCTATATCATATAGTGTGGTAGTTGTTGCCCCTGCAAAATTATTTGTGTATGCTACTGCTCCAATAACGGCACCTGCTGCACCATTTATAGATCCATCCACAGCTGCTACGGCACCTGATTCAGGATTTAAGCGTAGATTTTGTCCTGAACTTGTTACTACTCTTATGCGATCTACCGTGGGATTAAAATCAAATGCGGATATGTCGCCGGTCAGGGAAGTGCTGAATGAATTTGTGCCGATCATTCTTGCAACACCCGTAGCTGGATTAATCACATACAGTCGGCTAGAACTTCCCAGGCCATATAATTGTCCTGTAGCGGGACGAAAATCTATAGCAAGGATTGTTTCCCCGGTCTGAAGCCCCGAGATATTTGCTGTACTGATCATATCATTAGGACTGGAGATATTATATTTATCCAGTTTGATCCCCCCGGCCAGTGCATAGAAAACAGGGCTCACGTAACTTTCATGGTTAAACGACCCTTTTCGGGATTCAACAGAATTCATCTCTTCAGTTTGGATAAGCGGATCTGTTTTTTTACAGGCGCTGAATAGCAATGAAATTGCCAGTACGGCAATTGCTGCCGATGCATATAATTTTTTCATCGTAAAAAATTTAAGGTTTGAAAGAATGTGTAATTGATCTACGGAAGATTACAAAGGTTGGATTTAACTTTTTTTTATATTTTTTAAAAAACCAGGTTTACCCAATGAATCAATTGCGGGAATATTAGTCATGCAGAAGTTATAAAAAAACCCGTTCAATATTTGAACGGGTTTTTTATAAAATGACTTTGTTTTCAAAAACTATGAACTGAGAAACTCAGAACTATAAACTGTCTTAATATTCATCTTCATTAAAAAAGAAATCTTCCTGGCTGGGGTAATCGGGCCAGATATCATCCAATCCTTCATACAGGTCTCCTTCATCTTCCAGTTCCTGGAGATTTTCAATTACTTCAATTGGAGCACCGCTTCGTATGCTGTAATCGATCAACTCATCTTTTGTAGCCGGCCAGGGAGCATCTTCTAAATGGGAGGCTAATTCTAGGGTCCAAAACATCTTGTGAAATAGGTTTAATTTTTTGCAAATGTATAAGTTCGTACGAAATAACCAAAAGTGTTTTTTAAACTTATGGTCAAAACCTGCGGATAATATCATTACAGGCCGCCTATAAACAAATTTCTAAACGGATAATTACGGAAAATATTACCTGCCCAAACCGCCTGTGAAGGTCATTTTATAGTAATAAATGGTTATTTTCGACACATGTTACGTGCAAGAAATATTGAAAAGCATTACGGCAGTTTACATGTGCTTAAAAATGTGGATATAAATATTGAAAAAGGGGAGATCGTGAGCATTGTTGGCTCGTCGGGGGCAGGGAAAAGCACATTCCTGCATATCCTGGGCACCCTGGATAAACCCGATAAAGGCGAGGTAATGCTTCACGATCAGCGCACAGATAAGCTATCCGGCAATGCATTGTCTGTATTCCGGAATAAGAATATTGGGTTTATTTTCCAGTTCCATCATTTATTACCCGAATTCACTGCACTTGAAAATGTTTGTATTCCCGGTTGGATAGCGGGAAGCAAAAAAAAAGAGACGGAGGCAAGGGCAATTGAATTACTAAATACACTTGGCCTGGGCCAAAGATTGGATAATAAACCAAACCAGTTATCCGGCGGCGAACAACAACGGGTGGCGGTTGCAAGAGCGCTTATTAATAATCCCGCCATCATCATGGCAGATGAGCCTACGGGTAACCTGGATTCTGCCAATGCAAAAGAATTACACCAGCTTTTTATTGACCTGCGAAATAAATACCAGCAAACATTTTTAATTGTAACACATAATGAGGAATTGGCGAGGATGAGTGATAGGATATTGATGATGAAGGATGGGAAGATAATTAACAATTGATAAGTGATAATTTTTTCGATCACGAACGTTATATTTCACTTGATATTTTTGAAAATGCAATTCTGATATCATTTTTTTGGTATCTGTCAATTTTATTTTCGGTAGTATAAATCCTGAAATATTTCATGGGTTTTGTTTGTAGCAGCAATAATTCCTCATCTGATAATTTGTGTTTAATTGTTAGTTCATGAGTTCCGGAGTATAAATAAAAAACAGAAACGGGATCATTTAAAAATAAAACGGTATTATCTTCAAAAATAATTTGCGCTCCCTTTTTCATGAACTCATCAGGTGGAAAAGAAATACGGTTTATAATTAGTCCTATTTCAATATAGCTATTGTTCAAACTACTTGCATCTAGAGAAATCACTTTCTGGATAATTATTCCTGCTTCAACATGATAATACTTGATATACCTCTCATTTAATAGATCATCATTCCATTTCTTAAATTGTTGAGCAAAGACTACGGAAGAAAATAAAGTAAAGAAAAACATCAAAACTATTCGGTTTGCAAATTTCAAATGAAGTAGCATAGTTATAGATTAAGAATATAAAAGTATGAACATTTGCTCAGCACAATTCGGCAGACCATTATCCAAAAGTAATAAATCATTTCTTCGCAACTGATGAAACTGCGTGTTTCGCATTATCAAACTGTTTTATTTCTGTTGCAAACATCCCAAATCGTTGTTGAAAACACCGGTTGAAAAAGCTCGCAAATACAACTATTGAAGAGAAATTTCTGAATCATAGGATTGATAACAATAACCAATTAATTTAGTGAATATGATTCAATTGAATTTCTAAATAATTGGTTATGACAAAATCAAAAAAGCAACTAATAGTTGCCGATGAAATAGTAATGAACAAAATTTACTATATCCGTAAGCAGAAGATCATGTTGGATAGAGACCTGGCAGAATTATATGGAGTTAAGGCTATAAGATTGAGGGAGCAGGTAAAGAGAAATATAAACAGGTTTCCCGCAAATTTTATGTTTCAGTTAAAGTTAAAGGAAGTCGATACTATGGTATCGCAAAATGCGATACCATCAATAAAACAATTGGGAGGCTCTTTGCCTTATGCTTTTACAGAACATGGCGTATTAATGCTGGCGGCAGTATTAAAAAGTGATATGGCATTAAACGTAAGTATCCGGGTAATTGAAATCTTTGTTAAGATGAGGGAAATGTTATCAACGAATAAAGACATCTTACTGAAAATTGAACAGTTTGAAAAGAAAGGGGCCAGACATGATAAAGATATTCAGTTGATCTTTGCGGCTTTAAAAAAATTACTCAGTCCGCCACAGGAACCAAGGCAACGAATAGGTTTTAAACCATAGAACCATTGCAATCTATTTTCATTATCTACACAGATCTAATACATCTTTTAAAATTTGATTTATTTTCTTCACTGGCATATTTTTATTAGGATCAATCAGCAATATCTTCATCCTTGCCCTTTTTTCAACAATCAGATCAGGATGGTCAATTTTATTGCCATCTACAATTCCAAGATATGGCTGTTGATATTTTTTATGAACCCATAAATAACAAAACCTTTTGCCTTTATAAAGATAAAACGGCATTCCATATCTCCAGGCTTCGGTAATGTTGGGATCTTGTTTAAGAATGTGTGCTCTTAAAAATTGGAGACAAGACCTGGTTGGTTCTTCTTTTTGTAAAAAATAATTATCGATTGGGCGGAGCATTGGTGAATTTTGTGGTGTTAACTATGGTATTTTTGTTTGCATACTTACGTTGGGAAACTTATTTTGAGATGCTTCCTTCGTCAGCATGACAGTACTAATGAGGGGCCGCAAATTAACTACTCAACAATTCTCCTAACTTAACAGCAACCTTCTCCTCATTTGGTAACATTGCTTTTTCTAAAATAATATTCATCGGCACTGCCGGAAGGTCCATTGCTCCTAATACTTCTATGGGTGCATCCAAAAAATGGAAACATGCTTTTGAAATTCTGCCCGCCAATGCTTCAGCAAAAGAATTATTTTGCTGTTCTTCCGTTAGTATTAAACACTTGCCATGTTTTTTTACAGTTGAAAAAATCAACTCTTCATCTAATGGAAATAATGTTCTAAGGTCAATGATTTCTACCTGGCCTTTGAAATTTTTGGCTGCTGCTTTTGACCAATAGACACCCATGCCATAAGTTATTACACAACAACTTTCACCATTCTTTATTTTTTCTTCATCTGCCCGTAAAACGATATTTCCTTTTCCCAACGGAATGATGTAATCCCTGGAAGGTTCGGTCATTTTTGCTTCTTCAGTTCCCGGAACCTTGCTCCAATATAGCCCTTTGTGTTCCAGCATCACAACCGGGTTCGGATCAAGGAAAGCCGATTTCAGCAAGCCTTTCATATCAGCTGTATTGGAAGGATAAACTATTTTTATTCCTTTGATGGTGAGCAATGTGCTTTCAACACTGCCACTATGATAAGGACCGCCGCCACCATAAGCACCGATGGGGACACGTATGAGTGTTTGAATTGGGAACTTTCCGCAACTGAGGTAACAACTTTTAGAGATCTCTGTTACCAACTGGTTTAGTCCCGGATAAATATAATCTGCAAACTGAACCTCTACGATCGGTTTTACCCCAACTGCACTCATACCAACAGTAGAGCCAATGATATAGGCTTCCTGTATAGCGGTATTGAATACCCGGTTATCACCAAATTGTTCGGCAAGTGTAGCCGCTTCCCTGAAAACACCGCCCAGTCTTCTGCCAACATCCTGTCCGTATAATACAGCTTCCGGAAAATCTTCCATGATCTCCCTGATGGCAAATAAAGCAGCATCAACCATCAATACTTTTTCTTTATTGGCAGGACTTCTTTCTCCAGTCTCAATAGTGATGGGTGTAGGAGCAAACACATGGGTGCTTACCTGCAAAGGGTCTGGTTCAGGAGATGCTATTGCTTTATCAAAATCTTTTTTTACAAGCGTTGCAGTTTCATTTTCTATTTGCTGCAATAATGATTCTTCCATACCAAGTTGTTGTAAAACTATTCTTAGTTTTGGCCCGGGATCATCTTTATAATGCTTAGCAAGGTCTTCTTCTGTTCTGTAAAATTCTTTTCTTACGCCGCTGGTATGATGACCAAGCAACGGAACTTTTGCATGGACAAGGTATGGCCCGCGGTTTTCCCTTACATCTTTTACAACCTGCTGCATGGTTGTAAAACTTTCAATGAAGTCACTGCCGTCGATGCTTACACGCTGAATACCTTTAAAGCCTTCAATAAAATCGTAAGCATTGGTTGTTCTTGCTTCGTCCGATGTTACGCTGATGCCCCAGTCGTTATCCTGTACTAAGTAGATGATGGGAAGTTGTTGCAGGGCTGCGAATTGGAATGCTTCGCTTACTTCGCCTTCGGTAACGGATGCGTCGCCTAAAGAACAAATAACTATAGGAGCCTCACCCCCAGCCCCTCTCCTGCAGAGAGGGGAGGATGTTCCCTCTAAAAATTTAATTCCTTGTGCAATACCGGTTGTAGGGATCGCTTGCATGCCGGTGGCACTGCTTTGATGAATGATATTTGGTTTATCTGCTCCTTTATAATTTGGATGATTGTAATATTCCCTGCCACCGGTAAAAATATCATCGCCTTTGGCAAGCAGTTGCAACATTAATGTATAGGGTGAAAAATCTAAGCCAAGCATCATGCTTTCATCCCGGTAATAAGGACTTACATAATCGCAGGGGAGCAATTGGAAAGCAGTTGCCAATTGTATGGCTTCGTGGCCACGGGAAGTGCTGTGAACGTATTTACAAATTGTGCGGTTGGCTTCGTAAGTATCGGCCATGGCTTTTGAGGTACACATGAGCCGGTAAGCTTTCAATAATGTTTCTGTATCAACTGACATATAGCTGTTAGCCATTAGCTGTTAGCTATTAGCTAACAGCTAATAACTGAATTATTGCATGGTAAACGTTTCCAGGAATTTGGTGGTAAAGTTCCCGCTTTTAAAATTCTCATCTTTCATTAATTGAAGATGAAAAGGAATGGTTGTCTTTACACCTTCGATCACATATTCACTCAAAGCCCTGCTCATGGTATCAATTGCTTCTTCACGTGTTTGTGCAACAGCGATGAGTTTTCCAATCATACTGTCATAATAAGGAGGAATAACATAACCTGCATAAACATGGCTGTCGACACGAACACCATGCCCGCCGGGTTGGTGCAGTACCGTTATCTTTCCCGGTGATGGCCTGAAATCATTGTAAGGATCTTCTGCATTTATCCTGCATTCAATTGCATGCATTTGCGGATAATAAGCACGGCCGACAATTTTTTCACCTGCGGCAATTTTTATCTGTTCTTTAATGAGATCATAGTTTATCACTTCTTCTGTTACACAATGTTCAACCTGTATCCGCGTATTCATTTCCATGAAATAAAAATTGCGGTGTTTGTCAACTAAGAATTCGATGGTACCTACGCTTTCATAATTGATCGCCTGGGCAGCTTTGATAGCAGCTTCACCCATTTTATCACGCAGTTCGGTTGTCATAAAAGGAGAAGGAGATTCTTCTACTAATTTCTGATGACGGCGTTGGATAGAACAATCCCTTTCGCTGAGGTGACAAATATTTCCATATTGATCGCCTGCGACCTGTATTTCTATATGGCGTGGTTCTTCTACAAATTTTTCCATGTAGATGCCATCATTTTTAAAAGATGCAGCAGCTTCTGTCTTGGCATTTTCGAAAGATTTTTCAATATCCTTTTCTTCCCAAACTACCCGCATTCCTTTACCACCACCACCTGCTGTGGCTTTTAATATAATAGGATAACCAATTTCTTTGGCTGCTTTTTTTGCGTGATCAACACTATCCAATAAACCATCAACACCGGGAACAACAGGAACACCCGCTTTTATCATGGTTGCTTTTGCTGTAACCTTATCACCCATTGAATTGATCATCTCGGGTGTGGGACCAATGAATTTTATTCCATGATCGCCACAGATCTTTGCAAACTTGCTGTTCTCTGCTAAAAATCCATATCCGGGATGTATCGCATCAGCATTGGTAATTTCTGCCGCTGCCATGATATGCGCCATATTCAAATAACTATCGGCACTGGCGGGTTTACCAATACAAACGGCTTCGTCGGCAAATTTTACATGAAGACTGTCTTTATCAGCAGTGGAATATACAGCTACGGTTTTAATGCCCATTTCCTTACAGGTACGTAAGATCCTAAGTGCGATCTCTCCTCTGTTGGCAATTAGTATTTTCTTGAACATCTTGATAATTTGGAAATTTGATAATTTGGAAATTAGTCAATTTGATAATTTGGAAATCAGTCAATTTGGAAATGGAAGAAGTTTCAAGTAACAGGTACCCCATTTCCAAATTTCCAAATTGGCTCATTTCCAAATTGCTTAGCTTGGATCGACAAGGAATAACGGTTGGTCATATTCCACCGGGCTTGCATCTTCAACCAATATCTTTACGATCTTACCTTTTACTTCACTTTCTATTTCATTGAATAATTTCATGGCTTCAATGATACAAACAACTTTACCGGTGGTTACTTCATCACCAACATTTACAAAAATGGGTTTACCGGGGCCGGATTGACGATAAAATGTTCCTATCATCGGGCTTTTTATAGTGACCAGGTTATCTGTTTTGGGAGCTGCTTCCTGCTTAGCTGCGGGCGCTACAGGAGCCTGTGCTGTTTGTTGGGGCGCAAAAGACTGGGTTGAAGTTGTAGCTACTATATTCTGAACCGGGTCTTTCTTTTGCTTTATCGTGATCTTTCTTCCATCCTCTTCAATGGTTATTTCTCCTATTGAGGTCTTGTTAATGAGCTTTACAAGTTCCTGAATTCGTTTGATGTCCATGTGATAGTATTAAATGATTAATTGGATATAAGAATCGGGCAGCTAAGATAGGGAATGATTATTCAAATATGCAAGAATTAAATTCTGAAAATTTAAAAAATGAGGCAAAATGTGCTTAAAATGGTACAAAACAGGGCAAAAATCACCAAAAAATAGCCAATTTCAGGAAAAAATAAAAAGGGGCGATTTTATATAAATCGTCCCTTTTTTCACCTCATTCAATATTTTTCTAAGCCATTTTCTTTTTAAGATTTTCATCTATGGCATCTAAAAATTCTTCAGTATACAGGTAATGTTTTCCATGATCTACTTTATTTCCATGGATACATACTGCCAGGTCCTTGGTCATTTTGCCGCTTTCAACCGTTTCAATACAAACTGCTTCCAGGGCATTGCAAAAATCGATCAGTGGTTGGTTATTGTCTAGTTTTCCACGGAACGCAAGTCCTCTTGTCCAGGCAAAAATAGATGCAATAGGGTTTGTGCTGGTTGGTTTGCCTGCCTGGTGATCGCGGTAATGCCGGGTAACGGTACCGTGTGCCGCTTCCGCTTCCATGGTACTTCCGTCGGGGGTGATCAATACGGAGGTCATCAATCCCAAACTGCCAAAACCCTGTGCAACCGTATCACTTTGCACATCACCGTCATAATTCTTACAGGCCCATACAAAATTTCCGTTCCATTTTAAGGCGCTGGCAACCATGTCATCTATCAGCCTGTGCTCGTAAGTAATGCCTGCCGATGCAAATTTATCTTTGAATTCTGTTTGATAAATATTTTCAAAAATATCTTTGAAACGCCCATCGTATTTTTTAAGAATGGTATTTTTTGTAGAAAGGTACAGTGGCCATTTTTTACTCAGTGCCATATTGAAACAACTGCGTGCAAAACCGGTAATACTTTCATCGGTATTGTACATGCTCATGGCAACGCCATCGCCTTTGAAATTATACACTTCAAAAACCTGTGGTTCTCCGCCGCCTTCGGGAGTGAAGGTCATGGTGAGTTTTCCTTTTCCTTTGATAACAGTATCAGTTGCCCTGTATTGATCGCCGAAAGCATGGCGGCCAACGATGATCGGTGCCGTCCAGTTTGTAACCAGGCGTGGTACATTCTGCATAACGATCGGTTCCCTGAAAACCGTTCCATCCAGAATATTCCTGATGGTTCCGTTCGGGCTCTTCCACATTTGTTTCAGTTTAAATTCTTCCACACGTGCTTCATCGGGAGTAATGGTGGCGCATTTGATACCAACACCACAGGCTTTGATCGCATTGGCTGCATCAATGGTAACCTGGTCGTTTGTTTCATCACGGTATTCCATACCCAGGTCATAATACTGGATAGGGACATCTAAATATGGTATGATCAATTTGTCTTTGATGAATTTCCAGATGATCCTTGTCATCTCGTCGCCGTCCAATTCAACAACGGGATTGGTTACTTTTATTTTAGCCATTAGTCAGATTTTTTGCGAAAGTACATAATAAGATGATACGGGATACCAGATACCGGATGCCGGATACATGTTCGAAGATTATAACAAAGCTCAAGCCTGTATCTGGTATCCCGTATCCGGCATCTGGTATCGGTTTTTATAAGTTCTTAATAATCTCATCTGCAAACTCGCTCGTCTTCAGCAGTGTTGCTTCCTTCATCAAATTATAAAAATCAATCGTTACTGTTTTGTTGCGGATCGTTTTCCCAACAGCATTTGTTATCAATTCAGCAACATCCCTCCATCCCATGTATTCAAACATCATTACACCACTTAAAATTACGGATGAAGGGTTCATGGTATTTGTATTGGCAAACCTGGGTGCGGTACCATGAGTGGCTTCAAATACTGCATGTCCGGTTAAGTAATTCATATTGCCACCGGGAGCAATACCAATACCGCCAACCTGTGCAGCAAGTGCATCACTGATATAATCACCGTTTAAATTCAATGTTGCAATTACGCTGTAATCCTGTGGAGCCAGTAAAGCCTGTTGTAAAAAATTATCTGCAATGGCATCTTTGATGATTACTTTTCCGCCAACGGCGCTGATCTTCATTTCTTCATTGGCAACAGCTTCGCCACTTTCTTTTTTTGTTCTTTCCCATTGCTGCCAGGTATAAACTTCACCGGCAAATTCCCTTTCTGCCAGTTCATATCCCCAGTTCTTAAAAGCGCCTTCCGTGTATTTCATGATATTGCCTTTGTGAACAATGGTTACAGAAGGCAATTTGTTTTCAATGGCATGAAGTATGGCAGAACGTATCAATCTTTCCGATCCGTCTTTACTCACGGGTTTTACACCCAACGAAGTTGTTTCAGGAAAACGAAATGCTTTTACTCCCAGTTCATCCACCAAAAATTTCAATAATTTTTTTGCTTCGGGAGTGCCGGTCATAAATTCAATACCTGCATAAATATCTTCTGTGTTCTCCCGAAAGATGACCATGTTTACTTTTTCGGGTTGCCACATGGGGGAAGGAACACCTTCAAAATATTTTACAGGGCGAAGGCAGACATAGAGATCAAGTTCCTGCCTTAAAGCAACATTCAAACTCCTGATGCCGCCACCAACGGGCGTTGTAAGCGGACCTTTGATAGACAATAAATATTCTTTGAAAGCATTCATGGTTGCTTCGGGCATCCACTCACCAGTTTTATCAAAAGCTTCCTGTCCAGCGAGCACTTTCAGCCATTCAATTTTTTTTGATCCTCCATAAGCTTTTTGTATAGCTGCATCAAATACACGCACACTTGCTTTCCAGATATCGGGACCAATGCCATCGCCTTCGATGAATGGGATGGTTGGGTTGTTGGGAACATTGAGCAAACCATTGCTGCCCATCGAAATTTTTTCTGCCATAATTATTTTTTTGTAACCAGCTGTCGGTCTTTACTCATCATTGTTGCGTCGCACACTTGTACGTAAGATCGCTGTGCAGCTTTTTTGTGCTGCAAAAGTAAGATGCTATTATTAAATCTGTTGTCTTAGCAAAAAATAAAAAGCTTCCGTAAATACAGAAGCTTTTTATTAGAGTGTAGGGATTAATTAAAAACTTCTTCGGACCCTGAAGCTGCAGACTATATTCTTCGGATATGTTCCACTAGATACCGTAACCATTACCGTTCCTGTGAAGTTGCCGGCAATGAACTGGCCTACATCACCGTATTCAGTAATGTTGACTGAGAATGGGGTCGGTATGCTTGTCTGGCCTATATGTGATGAATAGAAATCTGTCACATTCTGTGCACTTCCCACTGCAATGCCGGTATTAGTGAATTCGACATTCATGAGATCACCTGTCGCGATTCTAAATCCGCCTATTCGAGACGTCATAGGTATCCCATTAGTATACGTAAGAGTGTCACCAATATTTAGCGAGGAGAATTCAACAGGAGCTATTCCACCATATGTATACGTAATGAATTGCGTGTTTGATATTCCGCAGGCCTGGATGTTACCCACTGCAACCGGTCCGGCAGTAAGTGTTATATTCATTGGTGAACTTTGCTGGGATGAAGTTATATCTTCAGCAACAAGCGTTGCGGCTGTAGGATTTCCGTTACATAAGTATGTATTGAAAGCAAATGTACCTGTATTAGTTACCTGGTACCTGCTATACCATCCATTTTGGTAAACCATCAGGTAACCATTCGTTATAGGCGCATTGCTGCAATTAGTAACCGTACCATTTACTACAGCAGTTGAAGAAGCAGCATTTACAGTTATAGTGCCTAAAGAAATATTTGTATTGGTTGTTGAAAAATTCTGGGAATAAATAGCACTACTACAGCCCCAGTAATCATAAACCTCCAATAACAGGTTGGCATTATCAGGAACGGCACCACCTACATACCCAAAATTATCTGTATAGCCCCACCTCATAGTTCCTGTTGCAAGGTTGGTGATCTTCACATCTGTAAATGGCATTGGTCCACCCGAAGCATTTACAAGGTTGCAGTCAAAATGTACATAAGTATTAGGTACATCACAGTTCCAGAAAGAAAAATGGCTTACTTCTCCCACATAACTATTGCCTGTTTTGGTTGCAACTCCTTCTTCTTTCCACAAACCATTTGCTTCATCAAAATACCATAAAAGAATGGTTGCAGGAGCAGAACCGCTAATAGATGCAGGGATCGGAAAACTAATAACAGATTTTTTTCCGTCGGCAACCTGTAATAATTCTCCTGATGAACCCGTAAGTTCAACTGCCATCATTCCATAACTCGTTAATGCTTTTATATCCCCATCTGAATTAATACCTCTCAGGTCCCCGGGCATGATGTTATTGAGTTCTTCAGAAGTGGGATCAATCCATTGAGCTGCTACATTTACTGTTCCGGCATAAGCTGAACCAGTTGCTACATTTTTTACTGCATTGGCAGGGAGAGAAATATTCAATCCATTTGTAAGTGAAACTGATCCGCCTGTTCCTGCGTTGATATTGCCTGCGTTTGTTTTTGGTAATAGTTTTATCCTGAAAAAAGCAGCTTTGCCTTCTGTGGCGATATATGTTTTAATGCCTTTAAAATAGCCTGCATACGACACCGTTACTGTAGCAGCTTCTTTTACTACCTGCACATTCTTTATTTCAAAATAACCATATTGATCAGTGATTGTATTGGCTGCCCCAACTTTTACATCGGCGCCCCCGACAGCCGCATTATTCTGGTCGGTTACAAAACCAGATACAGATGAAGTGACTTTTGTGACCAGGTCGGGTGGAAAATTAAATGGGTCTACCTGAGTATCTATGCTTTTTTTACAGGATAAAGTACACAGTGTGATCAACAATACAGTTGTGATGAAAATAACGCTGGTAAATTTTTTGGGCAGGAATGTTTTCATTAAAAGTTGTTTAAGCAGTGTCTGTTTGTATTGAAGTTAATAAAAATAAAGGGAAATGCCCTAATGGGACTTGCTATTCAAATATTTAGACATATATCCAACTACAATTGCTGCATGGCTTGCAGATACTTCAAAAAAAGCTCCCAGTATTTCCGGGAACTCTGCCAGCAGGATATAAAACTTAAAACGTTCGCCTTACCCTAAAACTACATGCTACATTATGATTTTGATTTGAACCCTGGGTTTCGAATAAAATGCCTTGAAAATTACCTGCAATAAATTCTCCAATTTGACCGTACTCAGTTATATGGACGAATAATGGATTTTGTGATAACAATGCATTATTAGCCCCGAAGACGGCAGTAGTTCCAAATAAATGTAATGACTGATTGCTGTTAACAGCAATGCCTTCACGAGCGAAAAAAAGAACTGAATAATTTCCATCCGATTGTCCTCTCGAATACACTCTTAACCAAAGTGAAAAAATAGATGATTCAGAAGGAACAAAATTATGAATACCTATCGTATCATTCGAAGCTGCATACGCATAATCTACCCCATCAATTGAATAGTTTAAAAATTCTTCCGGGTCTATCGGTAAAGATTCATTGTTCAAATTTTTCTGGCAGGAAAAGAAAAGTATAGAAACCAGCAAGCAGGAAATTAATTGGCGGAAATTCTTTTTGAGGATGATCATGAGGGGTATTATTGGTGGATCATTATATGCATTTGTATAACTCTTAAAGATAACTGCTTTTAGTTTAAGAAGCAATTATAAGTACCTACATAAAAAAGGTTCCCGGAAATACCGGGAACCTTTGACGGGTATGGCTAAACTTAAAAATTTCGCCTAACCCTGAATGAACAAGTAATGTTATAAGTATTATTTGGCGGGAGATAAGCAGTTAACACAGCAGAAAAATTACCTGAGATGAATTCACCCACTGCTCCACATTCTGTGATATTTACATTAATTGGGGTTAATATCGATATTGAATCTGTTATTGAAAAACATTGAAAGGACCTTAATGCCTGCATGCTACCTGTAGTAATTCCTGCATGATCAAATGAAAGCAGCGCATTATTACTGGATGAAGGAGAATAAGATTGAATATAGGTAAGCATGCTTTGTCCAAAACCTATTTGGCTAACACTATCGGCAGGATAAGTAAAAGTAACCGGACTGCCGCCATTGACCGTATAAGTAAGGAATCGTTGTGTAGAAATACCGCAAGCCTGGATGTTGCCAATTGTATTTATCCCCGGTACGATCGTATAGTTCATAGGGGTATTCTGTTGTGTAGAGCTGAGATCTTCTGCAATCAATAAAACATTTGTTGGAGAACAACTTAAGTAGGTGAAATTAAATGCACCGGAATTATCCAATGCGTGCCTGTAATATTGATAACCATCCTGAAGAATAATATACCCGTTGGTTACCGGGTTATTTGTACAATTTGTTACGGTTCCTGTTATTGTTGCTGTATTCCCGGTTCCAATAACTATATTCCCTAAATTCACAGCTGTAGTAGCTACACTGAAATTTTGTGTATAATTACCACAGGAAGAAGTAAAATTGGAAATTGTCAAAATATATTGTGTATTTGGTGTAACAAATACTGATACATAACCGGATGAATCAGTATATCCCTGAACATGTGCCCAGACTGGATTTGGATTCGGAGGCCCTATCGTTACAAAAACATTGCTTACAGGATTACCCGCAACGTCAACAACAGTAAATGTAAGCGGTACGATCGCATTTGGCAGATCACAATTCCAATAAGAAAAATGGCTAACGTCTCCTACATAAGTATTACCGGTTTTTACTGCGCTACCTTCCTGTTTCCACAGACCAATTGCTTCATCAAAGTACCATAAAGGAATAGACGAAGGTGCAGTGGACGAAGCGGCAGTTGGTAAAGGCATGGTAAGAGTTGCTTTTTTTCCTGCGGCTATTTGTAATAATTCTCCTGATGTGCCTGTAAGTTCCACTGTAGCCATTCCATAAGTGGTGAGACCTTTTAATGAACCGGTTTCATCAATGCCTCTCAGGTCGCCGGGCATTATCCTGTCCAGGTCACTGGCTGTAGGATCTATCCAAAAGGCAGCGATATTTACGCTTCCGGTATAAGCAGCATTGG